>CALKVR010000525.1 GCA_938004815.1 uncultured Polyangiaceae bacterium
CTTCCAGCCCGGAGGCCATCCGGCCCACGGTTGGCCCGGCGATCGTCATGCCGCTCCCGCGCAGCGTCTCGCCGGGACGAGGCCAGCGCCCTCGCGAGCCAGGCCTATGAACGGCTGCGCGCCGGCGCCCTAGGCGCGGCGGTCAAGCTCGCGAACGACGCGCGGCTCCTCGACCCCTCGGGCCGCGCGCCGGCCCAGGCGTGGCTCCACGCGACCGGCATTTCGCTCCTCGACGACTCGGGCGGCCCCAAAGAGTCGGTGGGCTTCATCGACGAAGCCAGGCGCCTCGGCGCGGCCGGGACCGACATGGCGTTCTGCCTCCTCGTGGGGGCGGTCGCGATCCGCAACGACAAACTCGCGGAGCGCCTCGTCCGGCAGCACGAGGCGCAAGGCGTCCCCCCCGATGCGTGGTTTCTCTTCGCGCAGGGCGCGGCCCGCGATCTGTTCGGGAGCCGCGATGCGATCGCGTCGTACGAAGGCTCCGCGTCGCTGTGGGCAGACGCGGTGCTGCCACGGCTCCGGTTGGCGCGGGCTCACCTGGTTCGAGACCGATTGGCCGAAGCGACGAGAGCGGTGGAGTCGCTCGAAGACGGCATCGGCAAGCGCGTGATCCTGGCCGCGGCCGCCCGCCTCGCCTCGCGCCGCGCCGACCCCGCGCCATTTGGCTCGGCCGCGCTCGACGAGGCGCCCCGATCGCCCCGCCCGCTCGGCCTCGCGCTCCTGGTCCGGCCCGACGACCCCAGCGCCGCCATCGCCGCCGCGATCGACGACGTCGATTCGCCGCTGGTCGCGGTCACCTGTGGGCGGCTGGCGCTCTACGGCGGCGATGTCTCTTCAGCCGAGAGCGCGGCCGAGACCGGGCGCCGGATGCGGCCCGAGGCTCACGAGACCGCGGGGTTCGCCGTTCACCTCGCGCTCGTTCGCGGCGATCTCGAGCGCGCTCGAACGATCGCGGCCGAGTCATCCAACCCCGCGACCACGACCCTCGTCGCCGCCATCGACGCGTACGAGGACAGGGCCCCCGACCGCATCCGCGAAGCGGTGGAGTCGGCGATGGATCTCGGCGTATCGCCATGGCGGGTCGCGAACGAGGCTCGCGGCGTCCTCGGTGACGGCCCGGCCCCGGACATCGCGGCCCCGCCGGGCAAAGCGCCTCCCCCGCTCTGGGCGGCGCTCGAGGTCGGCGAGCCCTGGGCCGACGTCGTCCTCTTCGACGCCGCGTTCGCCGCGGGCGACACGCGGACGTGCAACGCCGTCCTCGCCCGTTGGCGCGACCTCACCCCGCCGCGCGAGAAGCGCCGCCGGCTCCTGATGGGCAAGTCCGAAGTCCGGTAGCCGGCCCCCCGATCCGAAATAGTGACTCTGACGTGAGCTACGCGTACCGGGGGCGGGGCCTCCGTGATAGCTTCGCCGCCGCCGTGCGCGCCCACCGCCCTCGCGTCCTCCTCTCGTTCGCGCTCGCCGCCGCCGCCGCATTCGTCGGGGCGCCGTCGCTCGCGCAGCCGCCCCCGGACCCGCCGCCCGGCGAGCCGCCGCCGCCGGAGGAGCCGAAGCCGGCCGAGCCGCCGCCCGAGGAGCCGAAGCCCGAGGAGCCGAAGCCCGAAGCGCCGAAGCCGCCCGCCGACGCCGAGACCGAGGAGAAGGTCGTTGCCGGCGAGGCCACGGCCGGGGCCGAGGTTGCCGAGAAAAAGGACGAGGCGGATGCGAAGACGAACGAGCACAAGGGCTCGTTCGAGTTCGGCTCCTACGGTCGGGTCGTCGCCGCGTGGAACGGTGAGGGCGGGCCCGGCCGCGACGCCGACATCGTCGCCCACGGCTCGCGCATGGACGAGGACGTCTATGCCGAGATCGAGCTGCGGCGTGAGGACGACTGGGGGATCACCGGTATCCACACCAACGTCGTGGCGACCCTCGCGATCGCGAGCCCCGTCTTTCACTACGACGGCAACTTCGGGATCGCGATGGCGGTGCGCAACCTGTACCTCGAGGCCCGCGACATCGGCGTCGAGGGGCTCTCGGCGTGGGCCGGCTCTCGCATGGTGCGCGGCGACGACATCTACGTCCTCGACTTCTGGCCGCTCGACAACCTCAACCTGCTCGGCGCGGGCGCGGGCTACCGCCACGAGGTCGGCACCAGCGTGGCGCTCTCGGTGGGCGCGACCCAGCCCGACTCGGTCTTCTTTCGGCAGACCGTGATCCGCCCGGCCCCGCTCGATCAGTTCGGCGCGGTCCCGGTCGAGCTCCTCGATCGCCAAAAGGTGACGGGCGCGCTCCGCGTCGCTCACGACCAGAAGTTCGGCGCCCGCGACAAGCCCGGGCCCGGCATCAAGGCCGTGCTCTATGGCGAGGGCCACGGGCTGCCCGAAGGGATCCGTGAGCCCAAGCCCGGACAAAAAGAGCAGCTACCGAGCGACGGCGGGTACGCGGTCGGCGGGCAGGTCACGCTCTACACCGGCGAGCGCGACACCTTCATCCACTTGTGGGCGCGGTATGCGGGCGGCATGGGCGCGTTCGGGCAGTTCGCGACGCCGGGGCAGCTCTCGCCGGACAAGACCACCGACGGGGCGCACGAGCTGCTCTTCGCGGCCGCCGGCAACGCCGAGATCGAGTTCTTCGGCGTCATGCTCGGCACTTACGTGCGCTCGTTCCGAGACGCCAGCGAGGGGCTGAACTTCGAAGACGTGGACGAAGGGGTCGTCTTGCTCCGGCCGACGTTCTGGTTCGGCGACATCGCGGGCGCCTCGCTCGAGGGCGCGTTCGAGATGGTGCAGCGCGGCGTCATCACCGAGCCCGCGGGCGACCCCGCCGCCGCCCCCGAGGGGCCCTTCATCGCCAGCCTGTGGCGGCTCGGCATCATGAAGTTACTCACCCCCGCGGGGCGCGGCAACTACACCCGCCCCCAGATCCGCATCATCTACAACGTGGCGTTCCGCGACGACAGCGCTCGGCTCCTCTACGCTGTCGATGACGGCTTCCGAGATCGCAGCGTCGAGCACTTCATCGGGCTCGGCGCGGAGTGGTGGTTCAACTCCAGCTCGTACGGGTTCTGATATGCGTCGCGCTTCTTTTGCTCATCGGCGCTCTCGCCTGATCGCCACCGCCTTCCTGCTCGGCCTCGCCGGCGCACATCAGTCCGCCGGCTGCATGAGCTACGACGAGGGGCTCGAGGGCGAGATCGAGCTCTCGACCCAGGTGTCGGATTGGCGCGACGAGGTCATCTACCAGGTCCTGGTCGACCGGTTCGCCGACGGCGACATCGGCAACAACTACGGCGTCGACCGCACCGCGATGGGCAAGTACCACGGCGGTGACTGGCGGGGCCTCGAGCAGAACCTCGACTACCTCGACGAGCTGGGCGTCACGACGATCTGGATCTCACCCATCATCAAGAACGTCGACACCGACGCGGGGTTCGACGGTTACCACGGGTACTGGGCCCAGGATCTGACCGCCCTCAACCCTCACTACGGTGACCTGGCCGACCTTCGCCGGCTCGTCTTCGCCGCGCACGAGCGCAAGATGAAGGTGATCGTCGACATCGTGACGAACCACATGGGGCAGCTGTTCTATTACGACATCAACATGAACGGCGAGCCCGACGATCGCGTCGCGGGCGACGGCACGACCTCCGAGGTCACCCACATCAACGAGTACGATCCCGACTTCAACCCCAACGGGCCCATCATCGCGCGCACCTCGCTGGGCGAGGCGGGGCCGGCGCCGGTGATCTTCGTGCAAGATCCGGCGACCAACCACATGCCGCCTCTGCCCGAGGTGTTCCAGGACCCGCGGGCCTACAACCGTCGCGGTCGGACGGTGAACTTCGACATCGAGGACCAGCTCCTCCACGGCGACTTTCCCGGCGGCTTGAAGGACATCAACACGCGGCTATGCGGGCCGCGCGACGGCGTGCCCGTGAAAGAGGCGATGGTCGACGCCTACGCTCGCTGGGTCGAGCTCACCGACATCGACGGCTTCCGCATCGACACGGTCAAGCACGTCGAGCGCGAGTTCTGGCGCTACTTCACCCAGAAGGTCCGGCAGCGCTTGGCCGCCAAGGGCAAGAACCGGTTTCTCATGTTCGGCGAGGTGTTCGACGGCAAAGACGACCTCAACGGCGTCTTCACCAAGAACGACCTGCCGAGCGAAGAGGAGCTCGCCAGCGAGAACGCCTGCGTCACCGACGGCAAGCAGATCACCGGCGATCAGCTCGACAGCGTCTTCTACTTTCCGCAGCACTTCCAGGCCATCCGCGACGTCTTTCAGCAGGGCCAGTCGACCAAGCGCATCGAGGACTTGTGGGCGGACCGGGCGGTCAACTGGGGCACCGTCCCGGCCGAGCTCGGGGTCGGCGTGCCGCCCGCCGACATGCCGATCAACTTCATCGATAACCACGACGTCCCGCGCTTCCTCTACCAGGGCTCGCTGCCCGGCCTGCACAACGCGCTCACCTTCATCTTCACGGCGCAGGGCGTCCCCTGCATCTACTACGGCACCGAGCAGGAGTTCGCGGGCGGCAACGACCCTTCGAACCGTGAAGACCTCTGGCCCACCGAGTTCTCGACGGCGAAGCCGACGTTCAAGCACATCCAGCGCCTAGCCAAGATTCGCAAAGATCGCGCCGCGCTCCGCAAGGGCGGCATCCAGGTCACGTGGGCGAGCGAGCGCAGCGCCGACGAAGAGGACGCCGGCATCTTCGCGTTCGAGCGGGCGGGGCTGGACGCGGGGGACGACTACGCGCTCGTGGTCTTCAACGCGCACCTGACCAAGGCCAGCGCCCCCGGCTTCATGGGCTCGCCCATGCTCGTCAGCGCGGGGCCGGGT
>CALKVR010000526.1 GCA_938004815.1 uncultured Polyangiaceae bacterium
ATGCTCGGGACGGTCGTCGTCGTGGTCCAGACGCTCGTCTTCACGCTCCTCACGCTCGTGTACATCGCTTTGGCGATTGAACATTCCGAGGAAGCGCACTAACGAGCGCGCGACTTTGGGCCACCCCACCCCGAATCTGTTCTCTGTTGTCACGACGAACGGGCGGAAACGCCCCCCAATAGCTCCATGGAGGGCTGACATGACCCGCAAGCACTTCGCCTCTCTCGTCACCGTGCTCTCGACGCTCCTCGTCTCCTCGTTCGCGTTCGCCGAAGACGCCGCGGCGGCCGCCGCCGGTGACGGTGGCAAGGGCCTCGCGCTGTTCTCGGCCGCCTTCGCCATCTCGATCGCCGCCTTCGGTGGCGCGCTCGGACAAGGCAAGACCGCCGCGACCGCCCTCGACGGCATCGCGCGCAACCCCAACGCGGCCGGCAAGCTCTTCACCCCGATGATCCTCGGCCTCGCCCTCATCGAGTCGCTCGTCATCTACGCGCTTCTCATCGCGTTCCAGATCGTCGGCAAGGTCTGAGACCCGCCCCGCGCCGGCGAACGCCGGCGCCGCGACTCAGAACCCGAACGTCTCGCGGGCCACCGGCCGACCCATCAGGTCGACCATGGCCCGCTGAACGTTTTTGCCCTCGTACAGCACCTGGTACACCTGCTCGCAGATCGGCATCTCGACCCCGAGCCGCGCCGCCAGGTCGTGCACCGACTTCGCCGTCCGCACACCCTCGGCCACCATCGTCATGTCGCCGAGGATGTCCGAAAGCTCCCGGCCCTCGCCCAGCTTCATGCCCACCGCGCGGTTCCGCGACAAGCCGCCCGTGCACGTCAGCACAAGGTCGCCCATGCCCGCCAGCCCCGCCAGCGTGAGCGGGTTCGCCCCGCGCGCCACGCCCATGCGCGAGATCTCGGCGAGGCCACGCGTGATCAGCGCCGCCCGCGTGTTGTGCCCGAAACCCATGCCGTCGCCGGCGCCCGACGCGATCGCGATGACGTTCTTCAGCGACCCGCCGATCTCCACGCCCTCGACGTCGGTCGTCCGGTACGCCCGGAAGTAGTCGGTGCGGAACACCGACTGCAGCGTCGCGCTCAGCCGCTCGCTGTACGACGCGATCGTCACCACCGTCGGGTGGCGCATGCCCACCTCGCGCGCAAAGCTCGGCCCCGACAGGTACGCCAGGTAGCCGTGGTAGCGCACCGGAAGCACCTCCTGCAGGATCTCGCTCACCGCGGCATCGATGCGCGCGTCGGCGGTGCTCTCGA
>CALKVR010000527.1 GCA_938004815.1 uncultured Polyangiaceae bacterium
TCCAAGGACCTCGCAGCGGTCGGGGTCGTCATCCGTTACGGCGGCCAGCTCATCTCGTGCCGCAGCTACGGGCTGACCGACGGCACGGTCACCTTGCCGAGCACGCTGGGCGTGGTGCCCCAAGAGGGGCGCGACGGGGTGCTCGAGCCGGTCACGGTGAGCGTCCTCGGCTTTCGCACCGCCGAGCAGGGCCAGGCCTTCGATGACAACTGCGTCGCGCAGATCCCCGGGGCCGACTCGCCCGAGGTCGTGGTCGTGCGCTCGAGCCGCATGCCCTACACCGAGGAGCGCATCCTCTACATGCCGATGCCGCTCCGCGAGAGCTGCACCGGGGTCGTCTGCACCGACCAAGAGACGTGCAAGGGCGGCAAATGCGAGCCCATCGACGTCGATCCCGAGAGCGTCGTCGAGTACCGCGACTCGCTCGTCTTCGGCAACACGAACACGTGCTTCAGCGTCTCGCGGTGCTTGCCCGGCGCCGCCACGCAGCCCGCGGTGCTCGTCGACCCGACCACCTGCACGTTCCGCTACCCCGTGCCCGAGGGCACCGACCCGCCGGCAGTGGGCCCCGGCCAGTTGAACGTCGAGATCGTCTACAGCTCGATGGGCACCGAGGTGCTCGATCTCGACGACAAAGAGGGCTTCGTCTTTCCCGACGAGAACGACCCGCTCACGTTCCAGCTCGCGCCGAACCTCTGCGAGTCCAACTACCAGACGGGAAAGATCCTGGCCGTCGTGGCGTCACCGGTCTGTCGCGCCAAGCGCGCGCTCCAGCCGCTCTGCGAGACCGACCAGCGCGACATCCTGGCCGGCAGCCGTAGCCCGCAGGCGCTCGGCGGGGGCAACGGCGAGGGCCTCTGCACGCTCTCGCAGCCCCTCGTCGCCAGCGAGAGCGCGCTCTACGTGCTCCTCGATCGGTCGAACGCGATGCGCGATCTCTACGGGCCCGAGGGCCTCGAGTTCGCCATCGGCGTGCCGCTCCAGAACCCGATCGCGGCGCGCACGACCATCGCGCTCTCGTTCCTCCCCGCCGACGCGGGCGCGTGCACCGACAACTCGTACGCCACGCCCGACTTCGGCCCCGCCGACGTGAGCCTGGTGCGCCAGCCGATCGCCGAGGCCATCGGCGATCCGACGACGCTCCTCGCCGACGATCCGCAGCTGTTCCTCGACGGCGCGATGGCGGGCGCCTACGCGGGCCTGCGCGCGCAGATGCCGGCCGAGTCGATGCAGTTCAACCGGCGCGCCCTCGCCATCGTCGGCAACCGCGACTTGCAGGCCCACTGCGGCGCCACCCCGGGCGATCCGGCCACGCAGGCCGCGACCGCGCTCGCAAACGACAATATCTACACCTACGCGGCCGTGCTCGACGCGCCCGCGGGCGCGCCCCAGTTCGGCGACGACCCGCAGGCGAGCGCAGCCGCCATCGCCACCGCCGGCGGCACGTCCGTGTTCGACGCCATCGTCGACGAGCAAGAGGGCGTCCTCGCCGTTCAAAAGGTGCTGAACGATCTCGGCAGCTGCGTCTACGACCCCATCGGCGTGCAAACGGCCGCGCTCTCCACGTTCCTGTCGTACGTCGATCCGATATCACTCGCCCGCACCGACATCGCCCGCAACGACGCGTGCACCGGCGAGGCGACGATGTCCTCGGTCGACGGCTGGGGCATCGACGGCTCGACCGGCGCGGTACGCATCTGCGGCGCCCCCTGCGCCGCGCTCCGCCAGACCCTCACCGACGTCGCCATCGTGTTCGCCGGCTTCGGCCAGCCCGCCCCCCGCGTCCCCCTCGTCGCGACCGGCGAGTGTCTGGATCCGGATCGCTTCATCCTCGACTGAATCGAATCGGAAGCCGGCGGCTTTCGGGCGAGACCGAGTGATGCCAAGGCGCGGGCGAGGAGCGCGCGGAACGTACTTCCTGTACGTGAGCACGCACCGCAGACCGCAACGCCGGCAGCGCGAAGGGATCGTCCGAAAGACGCCGGCTTCCTACGGGCCGAACTGGAAGCCCACGTACGGCCCGATGAAGACCTGCGTGCCCGCGGCCATGTCGTACGACGGCGTGGCCTGGGGCGCGGGGACCTCGCCGTCCTTCGTCAGGAGGATGTCGTCGCGCGCCGCAGTGGGCACGCCGTCGCCCGCGTGCTCGAGCCAGAGCGAAGCCCCGAGCATGAACGAGGTGGTGCCGGCGATGAGGACCTGACCGCCCAGATCGATCGAGAGGACGCCGCTGAGGTACCCCTCGCCGCCCTCGGCGCCGACCGAGCTGGTCGCCCCGTTCTCGGCGGTCGTGTCGCGCCCGAGGAGCATGTGCCGGTACGCGAGCCCGGCGCCGATGGCACCCGTGATCCGAAACCGATCGATCGGGAACAAGAGGCGGATGCGCGCGGCGCCGCCGCCGCCGAAGCGGGCGATGACGAACTCTTCTTCGCGCGCGGGTGACGCCACGAGCGGGTTGATCTCGCTGCCGGTCGTGCCGTCGAAGCTCGCCTTGGGGAACACGGCGTCGCCCGCACCGAGGATGAAGAGCTCGAGACCGATCGGAGCGAACGCCCAACCGATGAAGCCGCCCAAGCCGCCGCCCATCGGCGTCCCGCTCTCGCACGACGTCGCGCCGGTCACGTCGCACGACGTCTCGAGCGTGTTGCCCGAGCCCGCAGGCTCGAACATCCCGATGAGCTGCACGCCGCCGTAGAGCCCGTTGAAGCTCCACGGCTTCTCGATCTTCTCCACGACCGCTCCGGCCGTCGCCTTGCGCAAGGAGATCGTCTCGACGAACACCTCCCCCGCGCCGACCTTCACCTTCTTCTTCACGGTCTCGTAGCCGTCGAGGGTCACCGTGATCTCGTGCTCGCCCTCGGCCACCTCGACGCGGAGCGGAGCCTTGGCGGCGGGCTGGCCGTCGACCGAGACCTGCGCCTCTTCGGGGAGGGCGCGCACCTCGAGCGTGCCCACCGCGTCGCCCGGGACGAGCTCGACCGCAGCGTCGACGCCATCTTTTACCTCGATGGAAACGGGCGCGGCGATCTTGGTCGGCGAGCGACCGCCGATCGTGTGCGGTCCGGGGGCGAGCACCCCCTCCCACGGGGCCGGGCCGACGTCGCTGCCGTCTACGCTGACGGTCATGCTCTCGCCGCCCCTCACCGTGACGCTCACCTTGCCGCCCTTTGCTTGCGGCTTGAGCTGCACATCGAGCGTGACGGCGGCCTTGGCCGCGACCTCGACTTGGGTCGAGAACGGCGCGAACCCGTCCTTGGTGACGACGACCTTGCGGCTGCCGCTGAGAACGCGCAGCGGCCTCGCCAGCGGGCTCGTCCCCGCGGCCTTGTCATCGACCGAAATGGTCGCCCCGCCCTCGCTCACGATCCAG
>CALKVR010000528.1 GCA_938004815.1 uncultured Polyangiaceae bacterium
AAGATCCCGTTCAGCGACGTCGTATCGCACATGGACGACGTGTTCCCCCTCCAGGGGACGCAGTCGCCCGAGTATCGGTTCGCGCGCGACGCGGTCGAGCTCCATCTGACCTTTCGCGGGCAGGCCATCGTGCTCATCGGCGTGCACTACCGGTCCAAGGGCCCGCCCGACGACCCCAACAAGCGCCTCGCCGAGGCGCAGCGCACCCGCGCCATCGCCAACGGGCTGACCGCCGCCGATCCCGATCTCGGCGTGGTCATCCTCGGCGACTTCAACGACCTGACCGACAGCCCGCCCTGGGACGCGATCGCCGGCGCCGACCCCGACAAGTACCTCGACGCCGCGAGCTACGTTCCCCAGGCCGACCGCTGGACGTACGACTTCAACGGGAGCCTCGAGCTCATCGACCACCACATGGCGAACAAGCGTATGCAGCAGCACCTCGACACCTCGCTCGTCGAGATCCGGCACGGGTTGCCCACGGCCGCCAGTGATCACGCCCCGATGATGGTCACGTACCGCTTCGAGTGACGGTCAGGGCGTGACGACGTCGCAGGCGACCCGGGTACCCTCGACGACGAACTGCATGTCGGCGTCCTGGCGCGCCCAGACGACGTAGTAAAAGAGCTGATTGCCCCCGCCCGCGGCCACGTAGGTGTGCCGGCCGTTCGCCATCGTGTCGGTGATCTCGTTGATGACCGAGCTCGTGTAGAGCTGGCCCTCGGGGCTCCACCACTGGATCGAGACCTGGCTCGGGCCCGCAGAGAACAGGTTGAGCCCCGCGCTCACGTAACGCCCGAACGCCGGGTTCGGCGGGGTGACGAAGAGGATCGACGACTGGTTCGGGAAGTCGATGGCCGGCGAGAGGAAGCCGCCCTGGTTCATCAGGAACGCGGGCAGGTCCATCCCCTGGACCACCCCGCCGTAGAGCGTGGCGGGAGTGAGCGACGGCGAGTCGGCGGTCAGGCTGGCGATGAGAGCGAAGACCCCGGGCATGTTGCCGTTGGCGCGCACGAGGGCGAACGGGAACGCCGCCTTGTCTTGCTCGAGCGAGATCGGGATCGGCTGCATCATCGGGATCATCGCGTCGTCGCCAACCCGAACGAACGCGCCGTAGTTGGGGTTGCTCGGGTTCTCGCCCGACGTGATGATGATATTTGCGCCCGCGTGCACGTATTGCGACGGCCGGTAGAGCGGGTCCGAGGGGTTGCCGCTGAACTGGAAGTTGACGGTGCCCCCCGGCACCTCGCTGCCGAAGATGGTGGCGACGTTGTTGTTCGTGCAGGTGCCGAGCAGGTAGACGTCGCCCTCGTCGAACGACGCCCACAGCCGCTCTTGCTGCGCGGGTGGGTCGCACGCGAGCGGCTTCGGGACGTTCAGCAGGGTGGGCGGGTTCGTCGCGAGCTCGTTACCGTTCTTGTCGAATTGCAGGAGCTGGAAGTCGTTGTCGACGCGCGCGGCGAGCTGAATCGAGGTACCGAACGTCAGGGCGCCAAACGTGCGGACGTCGCCCATCCCCGGCATCGGGGGGTACTTGATGAGCTGACCCAGCTCGTCGTCGCGCACCGTGCGCGCGACCAGTTGGTTGGCGCTGTTGTCGGTGACGAAGACGTGGACGTAGCCCTGGTTGTCGAACGAGACGATGACCTCTTCGTCGATCTCGGTGGTGTTGTTGAGGTCGGCCTTGCTCAGGATCTCGACCACGTTGCCGAAGGGCTCGCAGGCATAGGCGGGGCCGTCGCCCCCGCTGCCCCCGCCGCCCGTCATCATGCCGCTGGACGAGGCACCGCCCGAGCCGGGGCCCGCCCGCCTGCGCCCCGGAGCCGCCGCTCCCTGTCACGACGTCGTCGTATGCGTTGATGAGCGAGCAGCCGGCGCCCACGAGCGACAACGCAGCAAAGAAAGGCCAAGGTCGGTTCACGCTGATCCTATCGGGCGCGGGTGCGCACCCGCTCTCAGGCTAGGGAATCGAAAATCTCAGGGCAATGCAAGTGTGGCGGTCATGGGATAGTCTACCGACACCGAATGAAGAGCGACCTGGACGACGCCGAAGAGCGCTGCCTCGAGGCCGAAGCGTGGGCGGACGAGATCGCGGCGTGGGGGCGAGCCCGGCGCGGTGAGGCAGACGCGGCCGAAGCCGAGGCCCTGTCGCGGATGGTCACCGCAATCGTGAAGTCGGTTCGCCTCTCGATGGTGGCGGGCGAGGACGAGGCCACGCGCTCCGTCTTGCTCGAGGAGCTCGACGAGCTGCTCGCCAAGTACCGGTCCCCGCCGAGCGGCGACGACGACGACCTGTCGGATCTGCCGGCCTCGAAAAAGAGCACGATCCCTCCGCCTCCTGGTCTCTCGCCCGAGGACATCTGGCGCCGAGCCCCCAAGTCGGGCGGCGGCCGCTTCGACTGACACCCCACGATCGGCGTCGTGGTCCAGGCTTTGCACCCCTGGGTCCACGTGATGCAACCCTTCGCCAAGATCGTCGTCGCGGTCGATTTCGAGGCGGCCTCGCAGCGTGCCGTGGACGTCGCGGTCGCCATGAGCCGCGCCTCGGGCGCGTCCGTCACTCTTTTGCACGTCTACGCGCTGCCGATCGCGCCCTACGCCGAGGGCCTCGTCTGGCCGGCCGCCGACTTCGAAGCCGCCGCGAAGCGCGCGCTCGAGCGTGAGATCGCGCGGGTCGCAGGCCCCGGCACCCACGTCGAGGGCGCCGTTCGCTGCGGAGGCGCGGCCGATCAGATCATCGAGGTCGTGAAAGAGCTCGGCGCCGACCTCGTCGTGATGGGCACGCATGGGCGCAAGGGTGTCTCACGCATGCTGCTCGGCAGCGTGGCCGAGCGCGTCGTCCGCACCTCGCCGGTGCCCGTGCTGACGATTCCGATGCCTCACTGAGGCTACGCTCGCGTTTCACGCATCGATGCGGGGGCGGGAGCGCTCGTTCGCGCCCTCACGCCTCACCGGTCCGGTCGGAACGCGCGAGGAGGCCGCACACCGACGCCTGCCGCAGGCATCCACCTTGCAAAATTCCCATGACATGACCGGTGACAGGCTCTTCGAGGACCGCCGCGAGGCAGGGCAGAGATTGGCAGCCGCGCTGGACGCGTACCGAGGGGTAGGTGGCGACGCCATCGTCGTTGGACTACCCCGAGGCGGCGTCGTCGTCGCCGACCAGGTGGCCCGCGCCCTCGGCGCCAGCCTCGACGTGTGCGTCGTGAAGAAGATCGGCGCCCCACTGCAGCCCGAGCTCGGGCTCGGCGCGCTCGCCGAGGGCGGCGAGCTGTACCTCGACCAGCGGATGATCGCGGCTACCGGCACGAGCGGCGACGACGTGGCGCGCATCGTGGCCGAGCGGGATGTCGAGATCGGCGACCAGGTCCGGCGCCTCCGGCAGGCTCGCAGCGCGGTGGACGTCACGGGCAAGATCGTCATCGTCGTCGACGACGGGATCGCCACCGGCGGTACGGCCCGCGCCGTGTTGCGGGCGCTGCGCAAGCGGGGCGCGGCCGTGATCGTGCTCGCGGTCCCGGTCGGCGCCGCGAGCACGTTGCGCGAGCTCTCGGCCGAAGCAGACGCGGTCGTCTGCCCCAACCCCGAGGTTCGCTTCCACTCCGTCGGGATGTGGTACCGGCGTTTCGATCAGGTTCCCGAGCGCGAGGTGATCGCGCTCCTCGAGCAGGCGTGGTCCGAGGGCGGGCGGCCCCAGGTGCCGGTGCGCGCCGGCAACGTCACCGTCCGCGTGACCGACACCGATCTCGAGGGCGACTTCGCGGTGCCCGCCGGCGCGCGCGGCATCGTCATCTTCGCCCATGGGAGCGGCAGCAGCCGCGCCAGCCCGCGCAACCAGACGGTCGCGCGCGTGCTCGAACAAGCGGGCTTCGCCACCCTGCTCTTCGACCTCCTGACGCCGCACGAAGAGGCCGTCGATCGGGCGGCCGAGGGGCAGCTCCGGTTCGACATCCCGCTCCTGGCTCGGCGGCTCGGTGACGCGACCACGTGGGTGCGCCGGCAGCGTGAGGTGGTCGGTCTGCCGATCGGCTACTTCGGGGCCAGCACCGGCGCGTCGGCGGCGCTCGTGGCCGCAGCCGAGAATCCGAACATGGTCCGCGCGGTTGTGTCGCGAGGCGGTCGGCCCGACCTCGCCGGCGAGTGGCTGCGCTCGGTGCGGGCCGCGACGCTCCTCTTGGTCGGCAGCCGGGATCCGGTCGTGCTCGAGCTGAATCGCGAGGCGCTCGATGTCCTCGACCCCCCGAAGCGGCTCACGATCGTGCACGGCGCGACGCACCTGTTCGACGAGCCGGGCGCTCTCGATGAAGTAGCGCGCTATGCGGCCGAGTGGTTCGTGCGCCACCTGGCGGTCCCTCGCCCGGTGATCGAGCCCCGCGCCCACCGGTAGTGCTACGCTCGGCCGCGTTTGAATGCGAAGCGCTGCGCGAGTTCCGACTGCGTTTCGATCGCTGCGCGTGCTCCGTGCGCTCAACATCGCCGCGATGGGCTTGTCGCTCGCCGCCGCGACCGGCGGCGTGTTCGCGGCGATCTTCGACTCGCTCGGCTTCGGCCTGCTCACAGCCATCCCGACGCTCGTCTACGCCATCTGTTGGGCGTTCTTGCTGCGGATGAAGCGCACGGTGGGCAAGAGCAAGCTGCGGTGGGGGTGGCTCGCTTCGATCCCTCTCGCGATGGCGAACGGCGCGACGGCGGCGGGGCTACTCCTCGCCTTCGACAGCGGCTCCAACCCCATCGAGCGGTTCGCGGTCGGCGTGTTCGCCGGCGCGACGTTCGGAGCGGTCTTCTGGATCCCGGGCCTCCTCGCGACGCTGGCGTTCTTCGGCTACCCGGTGGCTCGCGCGCAACACCTCGCCGAGCGGGGCTTGGCCGGCGAAGAGCGGGGTGAGGTCATGGTCGGCGCGGCGAGCACCATCCTCGCCGTGCTCGGGTGCTTCGCGGCCGGGTTGACGGCGGGCTCCACGTACCCGCCGGGCGCCGAGCTCGAGTCGGTCGGTGTCGTGGTCCTGTATACGCTCTCCATCGCTGGGAGCGTCCCGCGAGGCGCGCCGGAAGCGCTTCGTCGCCGAGGTCGAAGCAGGCAAACAGGATGGTTTTCGGTTGGAACAGGTCCCCGAGGGCAAGGTGCTCGTGCGGATCACTTCGCAGGGCGAGGGCTACCGGGTCGCCGACGTAGAAGAGGAGATCCTCGCGCTCGACGCAGAGGGTGAGGCCATCGAGGAGGCGAGGAGCGGCCCCTCGCCCCTCGCCCGCCGAGGGGGCCCGGGGGGGTGAGAGCGCAGCACGAACGCGACGGAGCGCACCAACATCGCCCTTTCTCGGCGGGCTGGTAGGCTTGGGCGGTGGCCCGCAGCGACCACCCCGGCCGGGACTCGAGCCCGGACGACGTCGAGCTCCCCCTCATTCCGAAGGCACCTCGCCTGCCTTCGAAGGGCGCTCGTCCGCAGGCCTCCGCGCCCGACGCGGGGCCGGGTGGCAGCTACTCGGTTCGCCCGCCCGCGCTGGCGCCGCGAAGGGCCGGGC
>CALKVR010000529.1 GCA_938004815.1 uncultured Polyangiaceae bacterium
GGCCAAGACGCAGGGCGGCGGCAGCAAGCTCGACGCCGGTACCGCCTCGGGCCCGCCGACGATCACCTATCCCGGCTTCGAGGTCTTGCCCGACGGGCGCTCCGCCGTCACGGTGACGGTGCGCGGGCCGGTGACGGTGACCGAGCAGAAGGCGGAGGGCCGCCTCGTCTACATCCTGGGCGGCGTCTCGGTTCCCGAGAAGGTGAACCGCCTGCCGCTCCTCACGCAGCACTTTCCCACCCAGGTGACGGCCGTGACGGTGGAGCAGGTCGCGGGGGGCGCCCAGCTGGTCGTCGACCTGCGCGAGCCCTCGACCGCGACCCACAAGGTCAGCCCGACCGAGGGCGGCGGGACGATGGTCACGGTGATGCTCCCGCGCTCCGAGAAGTACGGAAAAACCGCGCTCGGCACCGATGATCCGGACAGCTTCGAGCGACCGGGCGACGCACCCGACGACGACGTCACGGCGCAGATCGACGAGGCCGGAACGGAGCGGCCCGAGGACGCGAGCGACGAGACCGAGCGCCGTCGTAAGAGGTCCAAGCGCCAGCCGAAGGCCTACGTCATGCGGCCGCTCACCGTGCCGCGCGCGACGCTCGCGCCGGACATCGGCCTCTCGTTCGCCGGCGTCGGCAAGGGCACGCCGGTGACGTTCCTCACGTCAGGCATCCACGTGGGCATCGTCGACGAGTTCGAGATCGAAGCGACGATTCACTCGCATCGGCTGTCGAACAATCCGTCGACGACCCTGGGCGGCGGCTGGATGGTGATGCCGAGCCTGGGGTTCACCGGCGGCTACACCGGCCACGTGTTCGAGATCGGCGGGCGGGCGCGATACTTCTTTGGCGTCGACACGGGCCGCAACACCGGTGGACCGGGCGCGTTGCTCCTCGGCGTCCCGATGGCGATCCACCTCGGAAAGTGGGGTCGCATCGACTCGGGCGGGTTCGTCACGCTCGACTTCGACAGCGACCTCACGAACGCGCGGGCCTCGCGAGGCGTCTTCGCTGCGTCGGGCATGCGCGCCGGGCTGTACGACTCGCTCGCCAGCCCGATGTACCAGGACAGCGGTATCCCGCTGAAGTTCATCTTCAACCCGACCGAAGACTTCTGGCTCGGGGTGCACCACGGCGTCGCTATTTACGACTTCGACTTCGCGGGCGACACCTTCGCGCTCCCGCTCGGCGGCCAGATCGGGATCACCGCGAGCGACGACTACAACCCGATCGCCGACCTTGGTTTCCGCGTCGACTTCCCCGAGTTCATTTCGCCCGGGGACGACTCCGACGCGGTTCACGAGGACGTGTACGAGGCGGCGGTGTTCTTCAGGTGGTACCACCACCTCTGACGACTAAGGGGGACACCCCCTAGTCCGACCGAAGGTCGGCGGGACGCCCCCTACTCGTCCTCGTCGGCCACGAAGAGCGCAGACAGCTCGATGGCCCCGCCCTTGCCGGGCTTGCCGGTGATCGTGAAGAGGCTGGTCTTGCCGTCTCCGTCGAGATCGCCCTCGGCCGAGGCCTCGAAGCCGCGCGGCCCCGGGTCGGGACCGCCGCGGGCCGGCCCCTTGTAGCCGCCGCCGGCGCGGTAGTCGTAGCGGAAGCGCATCGGCGAGCTGAGCTCGAACCGCAAACAGCGCCAGCCCTTCGAGTCGTCGCCAGTGAGGAAGTCTTTGCCTGGCTGGGGTGAGGGCTCGTACTTCGCCGCCTTGGGCACGTCGGCGGGGACGGGCGACGCGCTCTCGCAGAGCCGATGGACCACGCTCCGGGCCGCGGGGTGCTCTCGCTCCCACGCGGCGACGGCCCCGCGCGCGATGGCGCCGGTGGTGCTCTTGGCCTCGATGACCTTGCTCGCCGCGATGTACCGGCGGACCGCGTGGGTGCCCAGGGCTGCTGCGCCGCCGAAGAGCGTGGCCGCGCCATCCGTCTGCGTCCGCAGATCGAGCCCCGGGATGTCGGGTAAGGCCGTCACGTCGCTGAACGAGTCGAGGCGGCCGAGCTTCGCGACGACGTCGCCGAGCCCGGGCTCGAAGGCGGAGAGGGCGCCGAAGTCGACGTAGTAAAAGGCAAGGGACTCCTTGCGTGCGGTCTTGCGGCGCTCGGCGAAGCCGGGGTCGGCACCGAGCGTGGGGGCCCCGCCCCCGAAGCTCGCGAGGCGGCGGTCGACATCCACCTTCGAGCCCACCGCGAAGGCGATCACGTCTTTGCGAACCTCGATTTTCACGTGACGGTTCCCGACCGGCATCGCCAGCTTGCCGGGAGAGGCGACTAGGCCCTTCGTGCTCCGCCCGAGCGTGGCCGCGGCGGCGTCGACGAGCATGGTGGCGAGCTTCTCGTTGCGGATGGCGACCCCGCCGAGCAACGTGGCCGACAGGTTCGGGTCGACGGCTGGTTGCTTCGCCGGCCGCTTGGGCGCGGGGGGATAGTAGAGCGCCGCGAACACCTCGTCGCCGAGCGCGCGGTCGAGGTCGTCGAGCGAGAGCTTGGCCTGCGATCGCAAGAAGGCGTCGATCCCTGTAGCCGCCTCTTTGCCGAGCTTTTCGACGCGCCCGGCTTCGGCCACGACGTCGCGGAGCGTCTTGCCCTTGGCGCGGGCGATCGACAGCCCGAACGCGCTCGCCGCACCCGAAGGCAGCGAGCCGACGCGCGCGTGGGCAGAAGGCGCGATGACGTCGCCGACGCGCGGGATGCGTTCGCCGAGGGCTCTCACGTCGACGACGGCGGGACCCTGACGAGGCAGAGCGATCAGGGCGCGCGACCCCTCGTCGAGGATTTCGTTCTGCTCGAGGGCGTCGAGATCGAGGGAGACGAAGAGGTCCTCACGGCCCTTCGGCGCGTCGGCGCTGGCAGCGAAGGAGGGGCGCTCGCCGGTCAGGACGTCGAACGTCGCGTCGACCAAGTCTTGCCGTGGCGAGACGACCATCAGGCCGAGCTCGCGCACCCAGCCGACGTGGACGGCGTGGTCGCCGAGCTTGGCCTCGAAGTGGTGAGGCTCACGTTGCACGAGGCCTACCTTGGAAAAGAGCGCCTCGACCTTGGCGGCGTCTTCGAAGACCAGGAGACCAGCGAAGGCGGGCTCGCCGTCGCTCTGCATCTGCGCGAAGGCCCCCGCGTGCCTGACGCTCTTCACCACCCCGATGACGTCGTCTTGGGAGAGGCCGAGCCGAGGAGCGGCCTCGCGGGCCATCTCGCCGAGGAGCGCTTCCAGGTCGGCCCCGGCCCCCGACGCTTCGAGGACCCACCGGTACCCAGGCAGGTGGACGAAGACCGCCGCGTCGCGCGGCGCGGCGGTGGCCAGATCGTCGATGCGCGCCGGAAAGGCATGGCGGGCGGGGTCGGCGCCCGGCGTGGCCGCCGGGTTCATCCGCGCGCAGGACGCCAGGATTCGAGCAGTCCGGCCAGCCGCGCGGCGTAGTGGTTCCAGGTGAAGTCTTCCGCGCGTCGCCGCGCGGCCCGCGCCATTGCCGTGCGCAGGTCACGATCAAGATAGAGCCGCTCAACCGCGCCGACCAGGGCATCGACGTCGCGGATCGGCACGATCAGCCCCTCCTCTCCGTCGCGCACCACCGAGCCCGCGTTGAGCGTGGTGATGACCGGCAGGCCGCTCGCCAGCGCCTCGTAGGTGACGAAGGCCGAGCCTTCGTGCAGCGAGGGATAGACGAAGGCATCGGCATTCTGGAACAGCGTGTGGACTTCGTGGAACGGCACGTGCGGGACGTGGGTGAAGAACTCGCGC
>CALKVR010000530.1 GCA_938004815.1 uncultured Polyangiaceae bacterium
GCATCCCGGCGCGCAACTTCGCCGAGGTCGACGACAAGCAGATCGCCATCACCCCCGACGTCTACGTCCTGAAAGACGGCGACAAGTGGGTCGTCAGCGACAACGACAAGGGCATGCAGCGGCTCTACATCAACGAGAACCTCGCCCAGCGCATGCTCAAAGACCCCAAGGCGAAAGAGTTCATCAACGAAAAGTTGAAGAGCGCGCAGTGGCTCATCCGCGCCATCGAGCAGCGTCGCCGCACCATCATCCGCGTCACCGAGTGCATCGTCGAAAAGCAGCGCGAGTTCCTCGACCACGGGGTCGCCTACCTCAAGCCGATGATCCTCCGCGACGTCGCAGCCGCCGTCGGCATGCACGAGTCGACGATCTCGCGCGTCACGAGCAACAAGTACGTGCACACGCCGCAGGGCCTCTTCGAGCTCAAGTACTTCTTCAACAGCTCGATCAGCCGCGTCGCCGACGAGGACATCGCCTCCGAGAGCGTCAAGCAGGCGATCAAGAAGATCATCGTGGCCGAGGACAAGTCGAACCCGCTCTCCGACCAGGCGATCGTCAAGATCCTCGAGGACCAGGACGGCATCAAGATCGCGCGCCGGACAGTGGCCAAGTACCGCGAGATGCTCGGCATCCTGTCGTCGTCCAAGCGCAAAAAGATGTTCTGACAGCTCGCTTGAAGAAGCTACAGGTTCTCAAGCCAGCGAAGCTCGATGCGGAGCGGTTGTTTCGGGAGCAGTTTCTTCCGCTCTACCCGCCGGGCGTGAGCCTGGAGGCAGTCAGGAAGACGGACGCCAACCCGGCGAACAATCCGGCGATCCTCGCCGCGATCGAGGAGACCGCCGCTCTCTTCGCGCAGCTCGCGCCGGAGGCGCTGGGCACGCCGGATCTCGATTTGGATTTCACCGACGCGTCCATTCGCCGCCTCGCGGCCCATCTCGACGCGACCGCTCGTGATCGGCTGTTCGAGACGCGCACCGCTCCCGGCGAGCCTCCGCTGTTCGTTCACTTCGTCGTCCACGGCTCGCTCTACGTGGGCGCGTGCATCGTCAGGACGCGCGGCGCGCGCTGGCTCGTGCGAAGCCCGCTGTGGGAGACTCGCGTCGAGCTGACGTCGAAGGCGGGCGTGGCGGAGCTGTCGCCTTTCTCGTGGTGGCTGCGTGCGCTGTCGGACGACGAGATCGGCAAGGGCACGCTCGCCGATCGCTACCGGACGCACGTCGAAGAGCCGACCCTCGACGCCGACGAGTGGCCCGTGTTCCTCGATCCCGAGCGCAAGCTGCCGCGTCTGTCGCGACCCCGTTACGACCTGCTCGTGCAGTACCTCCAGGCGCACTTGCCCGAGGTGCGCGACCTGGGCGATCACTTCCCGTCACCCCAGCGGTTCGAGGAGCTCGGGTTCCGATGGCTCGAGCCCCGCGTCGTGGGTGGTGGGCGTGCGCTCGTCCTGCACGGGCCCGGCGAGCGGGGCGTTCACCTGTTCTGGATCACGCAGGCCGGCTTTACGAAGGGGGTGTTCTTCGAGGCTGACGCGGCGCCCGAGCACCGCGTCCGATTCGATCGGACGACCGAGGGGACGGGCACCGTGGTCGTCGAGGCGTCCAAGGACGGCGAGCCCATCCGACACGAGATGCTTTGGTGGGGGATGTGACCCCGTCGCGTCGCGCGCAAGGCTCGAGCACCCAAAAGAAGAGCAGAGAACAAGAGCAGAGAAGAAGAGCCGTAGTTGGTGAGCGCTCACCTCGGATAGTCTCTACCGTCGATGCTCTCTCGCCTGATCGCGACTCTCGCGTGTGTCGTCGTCATGCTCGCCGGTGTCTCGGGCACCGCGTGGGCGCAACCGCTGTCGATCGACGGCATGGCCGCCGGGCCCGCGACCTGCCCCGGCGGCACGGCGGTCGACCGCAACTGCACCGTCAACGCGAGCCCCGCCCAGAACACGGGGTGTCGCTACGGGGGCGAGCACACCTTCGATTCGATCACGCTGACGAACGGTGCGCACATCTGCGTCGTGCCCTACAACGGGCTCGACAAGCAGAACACCGGCAACCTGGTGCTCAAGTCGCTGAGCTCGATATCCATCGACGCGACGAGCCGCATCACCGCCAAGGGCTCCGGCTACCAGGGCTTGGTGTGCGACGACGGTCCAGGCCCCAACGCGCTGTCTGGTGGCAAGGGCGGTTGCTCCGTCCTCGACTCGGGTGGCGGCGGGGCGCACTTCGGCGCCGGCGGCCGCGGAACCAAGGACTGCTTCGTCTTCGGCTCCACCACGAGCTGTCAGTTTCCCCAAGAGTGGGAGGAGGACTGCGGCTCGAAGGTCGGCAACGCGTGCACGGCAGCACCGGCGGGCTGCTACAACAACGACGGCAACCCTACGGTGGCGGGGCAACCGTTCACCCACAGCGTGTTCGAGCCCGAGTTCGGGGCGGCCGGCGGCGACAAGGGGTGCCGCGACAGTTTCGACAGCGCCCCACGCGCCGGGCACGGCGGCGGGCGCATCGTCTTGTTCGCGGCCAACGGAAATCAGGACGGAACTGTCATGATTGCCGGCCGAGTGACCGCCGACGGCAACCGCGGCTGCTGGAGCGGCAACGACTCGGCGGGCGGCGGCGCGGGCGGGTCGATCCTCGTCGTCGGCGACTTCGTAACGGTGCTGCCGACGGCGCGCGTGAGCGCGCACGGGGGTCGAGGCGGCGACTCGCAGCCCAAGTGCTTGCCCTGCACGACGAACGCGCAGTGCGAGAGCGGCCAGACGTGCAACGGCGGTCGGTGTGGCCCGTGCAATTGCACCCCCTGCACCTCGAACGCGCAGTGCAACGCGCTCCTCGGGCAGACCTGCAAGAGCCTCGGCGGCGCGCTCGGCTCGGTCTGCGCCGACGCCACCAACCAGTGCACCCCCTTCGACCCAGGGGACAACGAGCGCGAGTGCACCGGTACCCAGAACTCGGGCACCTGCGACGACTGCGGGGGTGGCGGCGGCGGCGGCATCATCAACGTGCAGTCGCGATTCTCCGACATCCACCCGGAGGCGATCTTCGACGTCCGCGGCGCGGCTGGCGGCGTATGCCCGATCTGCGCGGGCGAGGCGGGCGGCGGCGCCGGTGAGCTGCAGATCGACGGTGGCTACAACGGCGAGGTCTGCGACGGCTGGGACAACGACTTCGACGGCACCGACGACGACGGCCTCTTGCCGCTCCTCTGCCCCGACGGCTCGACGCCCCCGTCGTGCTTGCCCTCGGGCGAGCCGGCCATCTGCGACTACTCGAACCCGGCGCTCTGCCTGGTGCCGGCGTCCGACGCGCGACCGCGCTTCGCGCTTGTGGTCGACACGTCGGGCTCGATGCTCAACGACCTCGCCGGCTTCCCGACGTT
>CALKVR010000531.1 GCA_938004815.1 uncultured Polyangiaceae bacterium
AGGCGCCAGGGTACAAGCCGTGGAGCGAGACGGTCGAGGTGCCGACGGGCGCGACGCGCACCGAGACGAACGTCCCGGCCCTCGAGAAGGCGCCCGAGCCGGTGAAGCCGCCCGATACGACGCCGCAGGCGGGGCTCACGCTCGGGGACATCATGAAGATCAGCGGGCTCGCCGTCGGCGGCACCGGCATCCTGAGCATCTGTGTCGGCGCCGGCTTCGGCATCCACGCGATCGTCAGCTACAACGAGGCGCTCGACACCTGCGAGGGCGGCGACACCGAGGCGTGCACGCCGCGCGGCGTTCGCCTGCAGCGCAACGCGAGCACGTCGGCGCTCGTTTCGACGGTGACCTTCTCCATCGGTGGCGCGCTTCTCGCAGGCGGCGCCCTCATGTTCTTCCTCGCGCCCGAGGACGAGCCGCCGCCGGTGGGTTTCATGATCGACCCGCGTGGGGGAGCTTTCTTCACCTTCGGAGGTGCCTTATGACGATTGCAGACACCGGACGTCGCTGGCCTCTGGGAACGGGGCGGCGGGCACACGGCATCGCCGCGCTGTCGTTTGTGGCGCTCGGCGCCATCGCGTGCGACGCGATCATCGGCATCGAGGATCTGCACTCGAACCCCAACGGGCCCGACCCCGACCCGGTGCAGTGTCAGGTCCCGACCGACTGCCCGAACGCGGGCAACTCGTGCTTTCTCCGCTCGTGCGAGGGCGGGACGTGCAACGTGTCCGAGGCGCCGGCCGGCACCGAGGTCGCCTCCCAGGTCGACGGCGACTGCCAGATCGTGCTCTGCAACGCCGAGGGCATCGCGGAGGGGACGGCGGATCCGACCGACATCTCGCCCGACGGTCGCGAATGCACCGATGACCTCTGCGGCCCCGACGGCGCGCGGAACACGCCCGCGGCCCCGGGCACGGCGTGCAGCGTCGGCGTGTGCGACGGCGCGGGCGAGTGCGTGCAGTGCGTCGGCGCGGCCCAGTGCCCCGGACAGATCTGCGTGATGAACGTGTGCGTCCCCGCGACGTGCGGAGACATGATCAAGAACGGCACCGAGACCGACCAGGACTGCGGTGGCATGTGCCCGCCCTGTGGCGTAGGCAAAGACTGTCTGCAGCCGAGCGACTGCACGAGCAAGGTCTGCCAAGGCGGCACGTGCCAGCCACCGTCTTGCGACGACGGCGTCAAGAACGCGCAAGAGACCGACGTCGACTGCGGCGGTGGCGGCCCCGAGCCGTGCCCCCGGTGTGAAGATCTCTTGCACTGCGCGATGCCGAGCGACTGCCAGAGCGGCGTCTGCCAGTGCGAGGGGCAAAATTGCCAACCGATCTGTCAGGTTCCGACGTGCACCGACGGCATCAAGAACGGCACCGAGGTCCAGCCCGACTGCCAGGGCGGGTGCGTCGGCACCTGCGACCCCGGTGAGGAGTGCGAGGGCCCGGCCGATTGCGGATCGAGCGTGTGCGAGGGGGGCGTCTGCCACGACTGCACCGACATGATCCAGAATGTCCTCGAGACCGGCATCGACTGCGGTGGGCCCGTCTGCCCCGCTTGCGGGTAGAGAGCGGGCTCAGCCTGCGGTGATGATCGTCACGAGGCGCATCGTCTTGCCGGGCGCGATCGCTTCGCTGAACGTCGCCTCGTCGGACTCGAGCACGGCGGCGTGGCTGGTCTTGAGCTCGACGTGGGTGGCCGAGAGTTGCGAGACCATCGACTCCCAGCCGGGGTTGTGGCCCAGGACGAGCACGGTCTCGACGTCGGCGGGGACGGCGGCGAGGGCCTCGCGGACTTCGGCGATGCCGGCGTGATAGAGGGCTCGCGTGAAGCGGACGGCGGCGCCGGGCCAGTGGGCCTTGGCCTGCTCGAACGTCTCGGTGGTGCGCTTGCTGTCGCTCGAGACGACGAGGGCGGGAGCGAAGCCGCGCGCGGCGATCTCGGCCGCGACCAATGGCGCCTCGCGCCGACCCCGCTCGTTGAGCGGGCGCTCGTGGTCGGACGACGCGCCGGCGTCCCAGTCGCTCTTCGCGTGGCGCATGACGACGAGGCGCTTCATGTGCTGGACCGCCCCGGCATCAGGGGCCGCCACCGCCGCCGCCCGCGCCCATGAAGCAGTCCGGCATGTTCTCTTGCTGCTGCGGGTTGTCGAAGCTCCCTGCGTCGCAGACGAAGGTGCTGCACGCGATGCCGTCGTCGATGGCCGGCATCGGCGTCGCGACCGGCACGGCCGCGCCGTCGACGTCGGTGCACGTGTCGAGCGTGCAGAGCAGGTCGTCGACGGGCGCGCGCGTCGCCTCGACCGTGACGTCGTCGATCGACCAGCCCCCGACGCTCTGGGCGCTGCCGTTCTTGACGAAGCCGAACCGGATGACGGGGTCGACCCCGGCCCCGACCGCGTCGCGCACGGCGGAGGTGATGTCGATGCGCACCTCGAACCAGCCGACGCCGCGAGGAGGAGCGTCGATGATCTTGGACGTGCTCGACCAGACCTCGACGAACGTCGTCGCGGTGTCGCTCACCTCGACGTTCGTCGTCATCACCGGCGCGGCGTCGGCGTTGAGCCAACGCCAGAAACGGAGCGTGTAGAAGTCGGTGTTCGGATCGCTGCCGGTGAGCACGATCGCCGGCGACGTCAGGTACTCCGACGTACCTCCGGTGGGCGCGACGAGGTCGCCGATCACGGTGCCGGCGACGCCGTTGTCGTCGGACGCGGAGTGATCGGTCGCGGGGTCGTCGCCGCCGTCCAGCGCACCCGCGCTCGCGGCGGCGGGCCCGATCTGCCACTGCCCCGTGAGCGCCCACATCTGCATGTTGTCGGTGAACTGGTCGCTGAAAAGCACGAAGCCTGGCGGGTTCGTCACCGTGCCCTGGCTGCAGAGATCGTAGGTGCACGCGTTGCCGTCGTCGGCGATCGACGTGTTTCGACACATCAAGTTCACGCACGAGTCGGCGGTGCAGTCGTCCTCGTCGTCGCAGTCGGTCGCGTCGGCGCAAGGTAGCCCTACGCCGCCCTCACCACCCGTGCCTGCGCCGGTGCTCTGCCCGGGCGGGATGTCGTTGACACCGGTCTTGTCCTCGGTGCCGTCCGGATCGTTGTCCACGTTGCAGGCGAACGGGATGAGCCAGACGAGGCCGAGCAGGGACCAAGCAAAGCGACTTCGCAGCATCGAGCCAGGTTATCAGCCCCCGGGGGCCCTCCGCCAACTCTCGGGGGCCGGCGAGGTACTACGGCGAGACGGCGCGTCCGTAGAGGCGGCAGACGTCGGCGACCCGCGCGGCGAGCGCGTCGTCGAGCTGCCCGGGGAGCACCCGGAACGACCAGTTGCCCCCGGCGATCCCGGGGCGGTTCATGCGGGCTTCGCGCCCGAGGCCGAGGATGTCTTGGATGGGGACGATCGTGGTCTGGGCGTGGCTCTGGAGCGCCGCCCGCACCATGCCCCACGCGAGCTCGCGCGGTGGCAGCGAGGGGTCGAGGGCGAGGTAGCGCAGAGCGAAATCACGATCGGCTTGCCAGCTCGCGCGCGCGGCCTCGGAGGCGTCGTCGGGGGCCGAGCCGATCCAGCCGGCGGTGGTGTCGTTGTCGTGCGTGCCCGTGTAGACGATGCTGCGCACCGGGAAGCGATGGGGACGGCTCCCCTCGGACGCGGGGCCGGGAGTGAACGAGAACTGCATGACGCTCATCCCGGGCAGACGGAAACGATCGCGCAGGGCGCGCACCTCGTCGGTCACGATGCCGAGATCTTCTGCGACCAGCTGCACGGGCCCGAGGGCGCGGAACACGGCCTCGAAGAGCCGATCGCCCGGGGCCGGGTGGAACGCGCCGTTCTTGGCGCTCGTCTCGGAGCGGGCGACGGCCCAATAGCGCGAGAAGCCGATGAAGTGGTCGAGGCGAACGGCGTCGAAGGCGCGGAACTGGTGCTCGAGTCGGGCGATCCAGAACCCGAAGCCGTGCTTCTCGAGGTAGCCCCAATCGTAGAGCGGGTTGCCCCAGAGCTGGCCGTCGTCGCTGAACGCGTCGGGCGGTACACCGGCGACGAAGGCCGGATCGCCGCCGGGGCCCATCTGAAAGTTCTCGGGGTGGGCCCAGACCTCGGCGGAGTCGCGCGCGACGTAGATAGGGGCGTCGCCCATGAGCGCGACTCGCTTGTCGTGCGCGTAGTCGGTGAGCGCGGTGAGGTCGGCCCAGAAGCGCGACTGAATGAACTTCTCGAGGGTGATCTCGTCGAGGTGGGCCTCGGCAAAGGCGTCGAGCGCCGCCCGATCGCGCCGGCGCAGGCCCTCGGGCCACTCGAAGAACGGCTTGTCACCGAGGACACGCTTGATGGCCGCGAAGGCGGCGTAGTCGTCGAGCCAGTACGCGAAGCGGGCCTCGAACGCGGCGAGCTTGTCGCGCTCGGCGGCGCTGGCCCGGGCGCGGTCGAACGCGCGCCGCAGGGCCGGGCGCCGGCGTGCGTCCGAAGCGGCGAAGTCGCATCGAGCGGCGGGGCTGGCGGCCGTGAACGCGGGGTCGTCGGCGCCGAGGAGGCCGTCGTCGCGCAAGCGCTCGAGGCTCACGAGCGCGTCGCTGCCGGCGAACACGCTCGTGGACGCGTAGGGCGAGTGGCCGTGCCCGACGGGGCAGAGCGGTAGCATCTGCCACCAGCGCACGCCGCTCGCAGCCAAGAAGTCCACGAACGCGTGCGCCGCGGGGCCGAGGTCTCCGCTCTCGAACGGCCCGGGCAGGGACGTCGGATGCAGGAGGATCCCCGCCCCGCGCTCGTCGAGGCGAAACCGGTTCACTTAGATGTCGAAGCCGCCGTAGAAAAAGAGCCGGTACTGCGCGTCGACGGCGCCGATGTACCGGTTGTTGCCGAGGTAGAGCGGGATGCTGATCGGCTCTGCCCCGATGTGCGCGTGCTCGACGAGCTGGTACTTGATCCCGAACTCCGGTTGGAGCGCGAACCCGAGGGCGGCGTCGCCCCGGTTCGGCGCCTGGATCGCGAGCCCGGCGTTGATCTTGGGGTAGAGGTAGAGCGCCTTGACCGGCAGCTCGATGTCGTACTGAAACGTCGCGGTGAGGTTGATCGTCGTCAGCCCGTCCGAGAACTGAAACTGCGGGTTGAAGCCCAGGTACGCGTCGTTCCCGCGGTCGAGCGCGCCCGCGATCTCCAGCTCCATCGCGAACTGCGTGGGGATGTCGTCGAGCCGGATGGCGGGGCCGATCTTCAGGTTGCCCATGAAGGGGCCGGCCTTTTCTTCACCGATTGCGAAGGCCGTCGACTCGAGCGCGTGGAGCGTCGAAGCGGCGGCCAGCGTGGCGACAGCGAGCCGTAACAGCGTCTTGGGGGTACGCATGCTCGGGAGGGTACCGCGGCCGGCGGGCCCAGGCCTACTTGTTCGACGTCGCCCAGAGCGCAAAAGCCAAACGATCCGTGCTTTTCTCGACTTCACTCTTGCGGAGGTCGGCGCCGCCGTGGCCCGCGTTGCGCTCGACGCGCAAGAGCGCAGGCCCACCGGTCGACGCGTCCTGTATCGCGGCAGAGAACTTCCGAGCGTGCATCGGGTCGACGCGGTCGTCGCTGTCGGCCGCGAGCATCAGCATCGGGGGGTACTTCGTGCCCGAGACCACGCGGTGGTACGGCGAATACGCGAACAGCGCCGCGAACTGAGCCGGGTCCTCGGCCGAGCCGTACTCGCTCGTCCACGTCTTGCCCGACCCGAACTTGTGGTAGCGGACCATGTCGAGGAGGGGGACGCCGCAGACGACGCCGGCGTAGAGGTCGGGCCGCTGGGTCATGGCGGCGCCGACGAGGAGCCCGCCGTTGGAGCCGCCGCTGATCACGAGGCGCTTGGGGCTCGTGTACTTCTCTTTGATCAGGAACTCGGCCGCCGCGATGAAGTCGTCGAACACGTTCTGCTTCTGGAGCAGCATGCCCGCCTTGTGCCAGGCCTCGCCGTACTCGCCGCCCCCGCGCAGGTTCGGGACGGCGAACGAGCCGCCGCGCTCGAGCCACGGGTAGACCGTCGACCAAAAGAACGGTGACTCGATCGACTGAAACCCGCCGTAGCCGTAGAGGTACATGCGCCCGTCGCCGTCTTTCGGCGCGCCCTTGGGCCGCACGATGAACATCGTTATCGGGGTTTTGTCCTTCGACGGGTAGGTGACTTGCTCGACCTCGAACTTCGCGGGGTCGACCGGCACCTTGACCTTGGAGTAGACCTTCGTCGCGCCGGTCTTGACCGACAGCTCGTGGACCTCGAGGGGCGTCGTGAACGACTCGAAGGTGAAGTACGCCTCGTCGTCGTCGGGGTGACCCCCCGGCCCGCCGACCGAGCCGATGGTGGGCAGGGCGACCTTCTTGAACGGCTTGCCGTCGAGCTCGCGCAGCTCGAGGCGGCTCGCGGCCTTGTGCAGGTAGGTGAGGGCGAGCTTGCCGCCGATGACCTCGAAATTCTGGAGCGTCGCCTCCGGGTCTTCTTTCACGACTTCGACCCACTGATCGCGCGCTGGCTTGGTCGGGTCGATGCGGTAGATCTTGGAACGCGGGGCGCCGTCGTCCGTCATCACGTAGAGCGATCCCTTGTAGCCCGTGGCGCTGTAGTGCGCCTTGGCGTCGGTCGAGAGGGCGACGAGGGGGTCGGTCATCTTGCCGCCGGACCGGAAGTACAGCTCGTTCCCCGTCCAGCCGTGGTCGATCGACAAGAAGAAGAACTGTCCGTCGCGCGTGACCCAACCCGAGACGAACTTGGAGGCGTCGTTGGTGCGCTGGCGGACGACGGTGTCCTTCTTCGGGTCGGAGCCGAGCGTGTGGTACCGAACCTCGGCGTAGCCCGGGCGATCGGCGACGTTGATCGATTTGTCGATTGGCAGCCACGTGTAGAAGAAGCCGTCGTTCTTGACCGACCAGGACGGGTACGCGTACTTCGCGCCGTCGATGACATCGACCTCGCTCTTCTTCATCGTGTCGACGTCCATGACGTAGA
Source organism: uncultured Polyangiaceae bacterium (assembly GCA_938004815.1). Lineage (GTDB taxonomy): Bacteria > Myxococcota_A > Polyangia > Polyangiales > Polyangiaceae > Xiheicaenibacterium. The sequence continues at coordinate 6,958 of CALKVR010000531.1, forward strand.
GCGTCGCTTCGTCGGAGTTGTTCTTCTTCACCGAGTACGCGACCTTCTTGCCGTCGTGGCTCGCCGACCACGTGCCGAGCGAGACGCTGCCGTCGGTGGACCAGCCGTTCGGGTCGAAGAGCACGCGCTCTTTGCCGGCCTTGCCGTCCCTCACGTAGACGATGGCCTTTTCTTTGTCGGCGTGGCGGCGCGAGTAGAAGTAGCGGTTCTTGCGCTTGGCGGGCGCGTAGAGCGCGTCGATGTAAACGAGCTCCTTCAGGCGGGCGGCGATCGCGTCTCGCTCGGCCATCTTGCCGAGCTCGGCGCGCGCGAGCTTGTCCTGGGCGTCGAGCCAAGCGACCACCTCGGGCGCCTTTTCGTCCTCGAGCCACCGGTAGGGGTCGGGCACCTTGGTCCCGTGGAGGACATCGGTGATGGAGGGATCGGGGCGGTTGTCGGGGTAGGGGAGCGCGCGTTTGAGTTGGTTCACGGGGTCGGTCCCGGCGGTGTTGATGCTGCTCGCGGATGGCCTGGTCGGCGCGACGACGAGGTCGGGCGGGTCCGACGAGCAAGCGGCCAGCGACGCGGTGACGAGCAGAACGAGGAGCCTCACGGGCTCGACTTTTTCAGGTCGACGTAGCGGTGGCAAGGCCCCAGGGCGCTCAGCGCGACCCGTGCAGCATGAAGTACACGACGACGCCGGTGACCGAGACATAGAGCCAGATCGGCAATGTGACGCGCGCGACGCGGCGGTGGCGCGCATGCTCGGCCCGGAACGCAAAGTAGAAGCTCGTGAGCGCGAGCGGCACGACCGCCATGCTGAGGAGCACGTGGCTGGCGAGCACCGCGAAGTAGATGACCCGCATCGCGCCCGTGCCGGCGTACTTCGTGTCGCCGTGCGCGTAGTGGTACACCACGTAGCCGATCAAAAAGAGGCTCGAAGCCACGAACGCGCTGACCATGAGCGCGCGGTGGACGTCGGGGCGCTTGCGCTTGATCGCCACCCATCCGAGCGTGAGGGCGGTGGCGCTGGCGGCGTTCAGGCACGCGTTGACGGCCGGCATGAACGACAGATCGGCGCCCACGCCGTCGGCGCGCCGCACGAGCAAGAGCCAGCCGAGGAAGGCGAGCGCCCCCACCGAGAGCACCGCGTTCAGCGCGTAAAACGATCGGTCCGAGAGGCGGTTGGAGAGCGCGGGTGATGCCGACACGACGCCTCTTTAGGCCCGCGAGCCGGCCGTGAAAAGCCCGGCGCGAGCGGGGGAACTTGGATAGGCTTCGCCCCCATGCCCTACAAGAACGTGAGCCAGCCGCGCCAAGTCGCCACCGTCGAGGGAGAGATCACGGGCGGCTCCTACCACCGGAAGCTCGGGTCGATCGTGATGATGGGCAAGAACCCGGTTCAGATCGCGCTCGTCGGCGCGTCGGGGAGCCCGGCCAAGGTGTTCGGCCTCGGGCTCGACGACGTCAGCGACATCGTGCTGCTCTCTCGCGACATGGCGGTGGTGCGCGACGGCAACACCATCTGGGGCGTGGTCGACCTCGCCCACAAGGCCAAGGTCGATCAGGTCGGTACCGACTCACGTCTTCTGGTCGGGCCACAGGGCGACACGGCGATCTCGCTCAAGTGGGACGGCACCGCCGAGGCGCTGACCCCGGGGCGCGCCGACGTGGCGGTGCGGTCGTTCGGTCTGCGGGGCGACCACCGTGCCATCGATCTGGGCGAGAACGAGTGCTACGCCGTCGTCGACGGCGGCGACGGTGAGTTCAGGATCCACCCCGGTTCCTCACCCGAGCAGGGGTCGATCACCAAGACGGCGCTGCCCCCGGGGTGCAAAGACCTGGACCGGGTAAGCGGCGGACGTTTCCTCTCGGTCGTTTATTCACGCGGGCAGTCGATGGTGTGCGCGGTCCGGCGCGCGGGAAATCGGCTCGAGCCCAAGATGCTCCGCCTCGACATCCCCATGACCGATCTCGCGGTCGCCGATACGACCATGGTCGCGCTCGCTCGCGACGGGCGTGTGGTGATTTACGACTCCGAGTCGATCGACAAGGCGACCGGGTCGATCATCGAGCCGCGCGCCGAAAAACACCTCGGCTGCCGGGGCGAGCCCCGCGCCATCGTTGTCGCAGGCGGCAACATCTTCGTCGGGACGTCGTCCGGTGAGGTCGTGATGGCCGCCCTCGTCCGGAAGCAGCTCATGCAGTGAGTGCGCTCACGAACTCTTTTCCGCAATGAATTTCAAGTAGTTGGACACTGAAAGCAAGAGGTAGGCCGGAGTGGGACAAATTCAGCCGAAAAGTTGCGTTGGCTTGGCCAACCGAGTTCGTCCTGTTATGGTCGCCTCTGGTTTCTTGGAGCACGGCCTCGGTTCGGGCCGTGGGAGGAAGACTCGTACAATGACTCGCTTCATGAAATTGGCTGGGCTGTTCACCGTGCTCTCGGGTACCGCGATGATCGCGGCCTGCGGAGACGACTCTTCTACCGGTGCGGGTGGCGGCGACACCACGTCGAGCTCGAGCTCGTCGTCGAAGGCGTCGACCTCGAGCAGCGGTAGCGGAAGCTCGTCGTCGTCGTCGTCGGGAAGCAGCAGCTCGTCCGCGAGCAGCTCTTCCTCCAGCGGCGGCGGCTGACCCCGAGTCCGTCACCAAAACAAGGACCGGCAGGGCCTTCGGGCTCTGCCGGTTCTCTTTTGTGCGTCCGCTTTTCGTCGTCGTTGCGCGTCGGTTTTTCGACGCGGCTACCCGATCACGAGGGACCGCCCCATGCCGAGCCAAGCGCCGCCGTCCGCGACGACCGTCTCGCCGTGGATGAGGCTGGCGGCCGGGGTACAAAGGAACAGGGCGAGCGACGCGATCTCGTCGATGCGGCCGAAGCGGCCGATCGGGATTGCGCGGATCATTCGCTCCTTCACGTCGCCGGGCGCGAGGCGGCTCATCCCCTCGGTGTCGTCGATGGGGCCAGGCGCGATGCCGTTCACGCGGATTCCCAACGAGCCCCACTCGGCGGCGAGGGACCGCGTGATGGTGTCGACGGCGGCTTTCGCCGCCGACGCGTGGATCTGCAGGGGCGTGGCGACGTAGTGCAACGTCGCCGAGATGTTGAGGATCACGCCGCCCTTGTCGCGGAGGTGCGCGTCGAACGCAGCGCGGCAAACGTTGAAGGTCCCCGCCGCGTCGATGTCGAGGACGGTCTTGAAGCCGTTCGGTGAGAGCTGTGCGGCCGGGCACAGGAAGTTGCCGGCTGCGCCGTTGACCACGATGTCGATCCGCCCGAAGCGATCCAGCGTGGTGGAGAGCGCGGCGTCGACGGCGGCCGGATCGCGGACGTCGCAAGGCGCGGCGATGCACGGCTTGGCCGTCGCTTCCTCGAGCGCCGTTGCGGACTCGGCGAGGCGGTCGACCTTGCGCCCGGCGATGGCGACGCTGGCGCCGTGCTCGAGGAAGGTCTTGGCGATCCCGTAGCAGATGCCGGAGCCGCCCCCCGTGATGAAGGCCACCTTGCCGGCGAGGACGTCGTCCCGAAACACGCTTTGTGCCATGGCCGTCGGGCTAGTACGGTCCTCGGCTCGATGCACGCGATCTCCGCGGCCGAAGCGGCCATCTTGGCCGCGGCGGGGCTCGCCGCAGGTTTCGTCAACACCGCGGCCGGTGCAGGGTCCCTGCTCTCGCTGCGGGCGCTGATGATCACGGGGCTCCCCGCCGATATCGCCAACGGGACGAACCGCGTCCCCGTCCTGCTCCAATCCCTCGTCGCGGCGCGCGGCTTTTCGCGACACCAGCCGATCGCGGCGCGCGATCTGGCCAAAGCCGCCGGTCCGGCGTGCGCGGGCGCCCTCGTCGGGAGCGTGGCGGCGACCTTCACCCCCGAGCGTGCGATGCGCTACCTGCTGATCGGCGTCCTCCTCGCGGTGGCGGTGCTCGGCCTGGTGACGGCCCGCAGGGGGTCGCGGCGAGAGGGGACTGGCGACGAGCACCGGACCGAGCTCGAGCTGCGGCCCGCGACGGCCGCGTGGCTCTTCGTGTCCGGGCTCTACGGTGGCTTTCTCCAGGCGGGGGTCGGCCTCGTCCTCCTCTTCGCGCTGGGATCCGTCGCCAGGCTCGACCTCGTTCGGGCGAACGGGCTCAAGGTCGCGACGGTCGCCGTCTTTTCCGTGGTGGCGACGGCCGTCTTCGTGCTCCGCGGGCAGGTGGCCTGGGTCCACGCGGTCGTGATGAGCGTCGGCGCCGTGATCGGCGCGCGCCTAGGGGTCGCTTACGCGGTGCGGTACGCGCGACAGCTTCAGGTGTTCGTGGTCGCCGTCGACGTGCTGGCGTGCGCGTGGCTCGTCTGGCGAGAGCTGGCGGCCTGAGCCGAAGGCGACGAGAGCGCGGACGCCGTCAGGCCGATGAGGGCGAGCCAGAGGAGGTCGGCCACCAAGAGGTGAACGAGCTGGAGCGCGACCGGCGCGGCGAGCAAGAGGTTGATGACGCCGATGGCGACCTGGAGGGCCGCGCCGAACCCGACCTGGGTAGCGAAGCGCCGCGTCTCGGCCGACGCCGCGCGCGCGAACGTCCCGGCGACGATGAGAAGGTGGACCGCGCCCGCCGACGCGACGAACGGGTGGAACACGCGTAGCTGCACGAAGAGGTGGGCCGAAGGGTCCAGATCCTGCCGGAGCCCCTCGGCGAGGTTGCGGGCAGGGAACAGGGTGTCGCCGAGCGCGGCCACCGCGCCCGTGACGCCGATCAACACCATCGACCCGATCGCGGTGAGGAGGAGCACCGCGGCGCGGCCGCCGAAGGCGAGCACGGGGGAGAGCGGGCGCCGCACCGCCCACGAGACGAGACCGAGCGCCCCCAGCAGGAAGAGCGTGTTGACCAGGTGCGCCGACATCCAGAGCGCTCGATCGTGCGACGTGTCGTGCGCCACCTTTTCGTAGAGCACCAGGCCGGCGCCGAGGGCCGCCTCGCCCAGGATGAAGAAGACGCTCCACCCTGCCGCCCGCCTGGCCAGGTGCCCGGCCGCGAACGCGCGGCGGACGAAGAAGAAGGTGGCGATGACGAGGAGTAGAGCGAGGCCGCTCGTGGCCCGATGGGTGAGCTCGATCAGCGTCTTGGTCGACGCCGCCTGAGGCAGCACCTCACCGTTGCAGGTCGGCCAGTGGCTGCCGCAGCCGGCGCCGGACCCGCTGGCGCGCACGAACGCCCCCCAGAGGATCACGCCGATGTTGAAGACCAACGTCGTGTCGGCGAAGAGACGGGCGCGCCGCGCGAGCATCGGGGTGACTATGGTGCCGGCCGGCCGCGGAGAGAAGCGAAGAAAATGCGTGCGGCCGGGCGCCCGCCGGGAGCGGCCGGCCCGCGCGGTGGTAGAGTCCGGGCCGTGAGCGTCCGCGAGCTCTTGCAGCGCCTGCAGGCGGGGGATGTCGGCATCGACGAGGTCGTCGAACAGATCAGCCGGCCGCCCGAGCGCGACCTCGGCTTCGCCAAGGTCGACGCCCAGCGCGAGGCTCGCCAGGGCGTTCCGGAGGTGATCTTCGGTCAGGGCAAGACGGGGCCCCAGATCGTCGGCATCGCGCGTGCGCTCACCGAGCTCGGGCAGAACGTCCTCGTCACGCGGCTCGAGGGCGACGCGGCGGCGGAGGTGAGGGCCGCGTTCCCCGACATGCGCTACAGCGAGCTCGGCCGCATCGGTCGGATGACGCTCGCGCCCGTCGCGCCCCGCACGCGCGCGGGGGCCATCGCCGTCGTCACGGCGGGCACGAGCGACCTCCCCGTGGCCGAAGAAGCGGCCGAGACCTTGGACGCGATCGGTCTCGTCGTCGACCGGCACTACGACGTCGGCGTCGCGGGGATCCACCGCGTCATCCACCGCTACGACGCGCTCCGCAAGGCGGGCGCCGTCATCGTGATCGCCGGGATGGAGGGGGCGCTCCCGAGCGTCGTCGGCGGCATGGTGCGCACCCCCGTGATCGCGGTGCCGACGTCGACCGGCTACGGAACGGCGCTCGGCGGGTTCACCGCGCTCTTCGCGATGCTCACGAGCTGCGCGAGCGGGGTGACGGTCGTGAACATCGACAACGGGTTCGGCGCTGCGTTGGCGGTGCACCGCATCGCCTCCCTTCGGGAGCGCGGCGAGGAGGCGGCGACGTGAGCGGCGACGACGATCACGGGCACCACCACGATCACGGGCACCACCACGATCACGGGCACCACCACGGTCACGGGCACCAC
>CALKVR010000532.1 GCA_938004815.1 uncultured Polyangiaceae bacterium
GGCGGGCGATCAGCGACCGAGAGGGGGCGGTCCGAGTCGTGCGGCCGTCGCAAGCTGGGCTCGGTCGGGAGCAGATCCGTCGTGCGCGCGGCGGCGCGCCGGCCCTCGATGGTCGTGCGCGCGTCTTCGATCGTCACGCGCCCGTCGGGCGGCGACTCGTCGATCGGCTCCTCGGGCTCGGCCGCGCTGCGCTCGCTCTTGGGCGGGAGCTTCAGGGTCTTCAGCCCCGCGAGCACGTTCGAGAGGCTCTCTCGCGCGAGCCGGTCGTCGTCGACGTCATCGGGGGCGGGGGTCTCGTCGGTGTCGTGGCCGGCATGGCTCTGGTCGATGCTGCTGGGCCTGTCGCCGAGCGCGAGCTCCACGCTCTCCATCGCTTCGATCATGGCCTGCCGCTCGGCCAGCACGGCGGCGGCGTGGTCGCGCACGAACGACGAGAGCGCGTGCTGGGTCGCGACCCCCGCGCCCGCGCCCTCGAGGGCGAGGGCGAAATCGAGCGCCGTCGCGTAGCGCTCGTTGGGGTCACGCGCGAGCGCGCGCATGACGACCCGCGAGAGTCGCTCGTCGAGCCGCTCGACGATCTCGTGGGGCGGCGTGATGGGCATGCGCAAGACCTGGGCGAGGACGCCGACGAACGTCCCGTGGTTGAAGAGCGCCCGCCCCGTCAGTGTCTCCCACATCACCGTGCCCATGCTGAAGACGTCGACGCGGTGATCGATCGCCGAGCTCTCGCCCTGGAGCTGCTCGGGCGCCATGTAGCGCGGCTTGCCCTTCACGTGGTTCGAGTCGGTGCGTTGCATGCGGTTGGCGGCCTTGGCGATCCCGAAATCGACCACCCGAGGCACGCCCTCTTCGCCCAAGAGGATGTTCTGGGGCGAGACGTCGCGGTGGATGATCTCGAGCGGCTCGCCCCGCTCGCTCTTCGCCTCGTGCGCGGCGTGCAGGCCGTGGAGCGCGCCGATGCCGATCGCGACCGCGATGCGCGGGTCGACGCCCTGGCCCTTCGTCGAGGCGATGAGTCGGCTGAGCGACTCGCCGTGCACGTACTCGAGCACCAGCAAGAGCTCGTCGCCGTCGCTCACAACGTCGATCGTCGCGGCGACGTTCGGATGACGGATCCGGCTGGAGACGCGCGCCTCGTCGATGAACATCTTCACGAACTTCGGATCGCGCGCGTAGTTCGTGCGCAGCCGCTTGATCGCCACCGTGCGGGCGAAGCCGGCAGCGCCTACGAGGCGCCCGAGGTGGACGGTGGCCATCCCGCCCGTCGCGATGCGGTCGAAGAGCGCGTAGCGGCCGACCACCTTGGTGGGGCCGTCGGAGCGCGCCTCTGGCCGACCGCGTGCCATCGAGAGAGAGGCTACTCCTGCGGGACCGGGAACGTATCGCGGTACTCGCGCATGGCCTCGTCTTCTTTTACCTCGGGCCGGTACCCGGTGGCGTTGCGGAACGCCTTGTCATCGATGACGACGGGGTACTTGATGTGCGCGAGCGCGGCGGGTGGCAGGCGAGGCAAGCCGAAGCGGCCGAGGGCAGCTCGGAACGCGAACTCGGGGAGGGGGAACGACGACCGCCCCGTGCCCTTGACCAGCATCGAGAGCGGGACGGGGCGCGGGCCCGCGACGTTGTACACGCCGCGGAGACGAATGCGGATGGCGTTCTCGATCGCCCCCGCCACGTCGCGCTCGTGCATGAACTGGAACAACGGGTCGTAACCGATGATGAGCGGGACGCGCGGCCCCCGCAGAAAGCTCGCGAGCGTGCCGTGGCCGGTCGGGCCGAGCGTGTAGACCATGCGGAGCACCGTCGTCGTCATGTCGGGCATGCGCCACAGCGCCGAGCCCGCGTAGAGATCGGCCGCGACCAGATCGGCGAGCTCGGGGAAGCTCGAGATCGCCATCGGGGGCTCCTCCTCCGTGTGGTAGAGCGGCGAGTCGGGGCCGGCGCCGTAGTACGTGTGGCGGCCCACGAACACGACGTGCTTGACCCCGTACCGGTGCGAGTGCTCGAAGACGGCGCGCGTGCCGCCGAGGTTGATGCGGTATCGGTCTTCGCTGCGCGCGACCAGGTGCGTGACGGTGGCCATGTGCACGACGACGTCGGGTTGCGTCGTGCGGAACACGTCTTCGGCCGGGCGCGACCGGATGTCGACCCGATGCATGTCGATGCCCTCGCTCGCTTCGGGCCACGAGCGACGGTCGATGCCGATGACCTCGTGGCCGCCCTCGAGCAGGCGCATGGCGACGATACGCCCGGTGGCGCCCGCGACGCCGGTGATCAGGACGCGCATGTCAGGGCGCCTCGCGTGAGGCGCGCGCGCCAGCGTCGGCGGAGCCGCCCGGGGGCGGAGCGCGGAAGCTTTTCAGCGTTTGCTCGGCGAAGCTCTCGCGCCGGGCGCGGCCGGCCTCGATCATCTCGGCGATCTTCATTCGCACCCGCTCGACGTAGCCCTCGATCACGGTGTCGGCCTCGGCCCCCGTGCCCTCGAAGACCATCGGCTCGCCGTACTCGACCTCGAGGCGGACGGGGAGAGGAACCGGGAGCAGGTACGCGGTGATGGGGACGTACGGCGCGCCGACCAGGCGGCCGAGGGCCACCGCGTTGCTGATCGTCGGGAAAGCGGCGCCGCCACCCAGAAAGGCGAACGGCACGATCGGGGTGCGGGTTCGCATCGCGAGCCGAACGAAACCCGTGCCGAACCGTACGAGCGAGTAGCGGTCCTTGTAGAGCTTGGCGGTGCCCTTGGCGCCCTCGGGGAACACCATGAGGAGGCGGTCGTCTTCGAGGAGGCGGATGGCGTGCTCCGGTAGGCCCGTCAGCTGCCCCGTGCGCGACGTCAGGAGCGACGCGAACGGGATCTTGTTCATGAACTTCTCGACCATCCCCTGCGCCAGGCGCGGCGGGTTCTTGGCGAAGAACATGGAGGCGATCGTCATCACCCCGTCGATGGCGACGCCGCCCGAGTGGTTGCCCACCAGCATGCCGCGCCCGCGGACGGGCACGTTCTCGGTCCCGATCGCGCGCACCGAGAAGTAGTGCTTGTAGAACGGCTCGACCATCGAGAAGCCGACCGCGAGGTGCTTCTTGGAGATGCCGTACGGGTCGACGCCAAAGGGACCGAACGGGATCTCGAGCTCCTCGATGCGGCGCTCGACTTCACGGCTGACGAAGGGTGCCAATCTCTCTCTCCCCGGGGGAGGCGGAGGCTAGCACGCGCGCGGCCGCCCCCCTCACCTTCGGTGAGGGGGGTAGGGGGGTGAAATGGCGGCAACGACGTTACCGAGCACCCCCAGCTCACCAGCTCGAGACGACGTCAGGGCTTCGGGAGAAACTTGAACATGCGGGCTTCGAGCTCGATGATCGGCCGGTCGTAGCCGGTGAGCGCGAGCTGGGGCGTGGGCGCGTTCGAGGCTCCGAAGTCACTCGGGCAGATCGACCCCGCGATGCCGCGGTCGCCGAGCGCGCGCACGAGCTCGAGGTGACGCAGGCCGGGGTAGGCCTTGGCGCCGATCTGGGTGGACCCGTCGCAGATGGGGTCGTCGCAGGTGGGATCGTCTTGGCACTCGGACCCGCAGTCGCCACCGTTCGGCTGCGGAGTGGGAAGCGCGAACGTGCAGGCATACTGGAGGTCGTCGTTCAGCGCGATCGAGCGGTCGCCGCCGTTGATGCCGTTCGGGCCGCTGGGGCTCTCGCCCGTGATCGGGTTCGAGCCCGTGCGCTGGCCGATCGATTCGATCATGAACGGGTCGCCGCCCTGGACGATGAGGCTCCAGGTGCCGTCGTCCTCCATTTCGCTCGTCGACTTGAGGCGGCTGTCCGGGTTCGTAGGGTCCGCCACGAGGTCTTGCCACGGGACCCCGACGACCGCGGTGAGGCTGACGAGCTCGGGCGAGCGGCCGCCGGCGAAGAGCGGGTTGGGCACGCCGCCGGTGGGGCCGACCGAGAGGTCGGGCGCGTCGGGCGCGATCATCGTTTCGCTGAGGGCGTTCTCGTAGCGCTCGACCGGGAACAAGAAGTCGACGCCGTACCGGCGCTTTTGCTCCCAACACCGCAGGTTCGCCTGATCCTCGGCCGGCGAGTACTTGGTGGCGGCGCCGCTCCCCTGGACGCCGCAGAGCGGGTCGGCCTGGCACCCCTCTTCGAGCTCGAGCGCGCAGCTGGTGCAGCAAGCGTCGCTCGGATCGAGCTCGCACTGGTAGGTGGACCGGTAGAACGGAGCGGCTTCGAGCGCCAGGTAGCCCTGCCCCATCGTGCTGACGGAACAGTCATTTTCATCCGCGAGCAGGATGACCGAGACGAGCGAGTCGGGGCGAAGGAAGGCCTCGCGCTGCGCCAGGAGCACCGTATCGACGCCCTGGGGGGCGAGGGTGTTGTCGGGCAGCCGCTCGAGCGCGGCGTGGGGCGCGGGGTCGACGAGGAACCGCGCCATCGCCTCGAGCGGCATCTCGTAGCCGCAGCCGACCTGGCCCACGCCCGTCACGATGTCGGCGAGCTTGGCCTCGAAGTCGGCGAGGTCCGCGTCGCCAGGCGGGCTCATCTGGCCCGACGGGTCCCACGCGAGGAAGCCCAGGCCCTGATAGGTGGGGACGTCGCCGGTCGGGCCGCGCGTGATGAGGCGGCCGCCGTCGTTGTCGCTCGGGTCGGCGCCCGCGCCGCCGTCGCACTGATTGGACGTGAGCGCACCCAGGCTCGAGCTGATGACGCCGATGCGCAGATCCTCGACCGGGTTTGCGACGCGGACCCCGCCGGGCGGGCAGGTGCCCTGCGGGCTGGCCGGCTGGTCGGCTTGCGGGAAGCGGGTACCCTGCTCATCGACACAGGGCGGGTTTGTCAGGTCTCGGACGAGGCGTATCGCGCTCTTTGCCAGGACGCCCTGTTTGTCGGCCATCGACGCCGAGTTGTCGACCACGAGCAGGACATCGACCTTCTCGGTGACCAACGCTTGGGGCGCCTCTTTCACCGGCGGATCGGGCGGGGTCTCGGACGGGTCATCGGGGATCGTCACCTCGGAGCAACCCACCCACACCATCGCCGCCGCACACCCGGCCAAGCCAAGCTTTCGCATGATTCCTCCTCGCACCGGTCCGTGGGCGGTGGGGGCCACCGCCATCACCCGAA
>CALKVR010000533.1 GCA_938004815.1 uncultured Polyangiaceae bacterium
GTGGGGCGCATCGCGGGCGAGCTCTGGCAGCGCGTCGGGCCGCGCGCGGATCGGCGGCTGCGCGAGCTGGCAGAGGTCGGGCCTTTCGACATGCCGGCCGCGCGCGCGACCGCGCGCCGGGCGATGCGCCGCGCCGGCCTCTTCGCCTCGGGTGAGCTCGGCACGGCCCTCCATTTCACCGCGCTCGAGACAGGGTTCGACCCTGGCTTGCTGCAAGACGAGGACGGCCTCGAGACGTTCTGTGCCAGCCAGACCGAGGCCGCCGATATCGTGCGCCTGGCGACGAGCCTCGAGTACGCCGAAGCGCGCTGGCAGCTCCCGTCACCCACTTCTCTCAGGCGCTGACGAGCGGCTCGCACTGGTACCGGGTTCGCAAAGCTCGTACTAGAATCCGGCATCTCGTGAGCGGCTCGGACAAAGAACCGGTAGGGGGCGCGGTCGCACCTTGCGGCCCAGGCGCCGCATCCACGACAGCGGTGTCAGAGGCCGGGGGCTCGTCGCGCGGTGAGCAGCCGCCGCGCGCTGACGGCGCCGGCTTGGCACCCTTTTCGCAACGTGCCCGCGTGTTCCCCGCTCGTATTTTGCGGGCCATTCCCTGGGCTGTCATGTCTGCTTCCGCCTGCCTCGTGACCTCGTCGCCGACCTTCGAGGACCCTCCAGCGACCAAGCCGTTTCTGGAGTTCGAGACCGCGCAGCCCGACCCGCGGAACGTCCTCATCCTCAACGAGAACATCGATCTGCTCACCTTCGAGGCCTTCGTTCGGTCCGAGGACGTGGGGCAAAAGGTCGAGGTGCGCCTGCTCCTCGACTACGGCACTTGCAACGCCTTGCAGCAGCCGTTTCTGGATTCGTTCGACGACGCCGACGTCGCGGCCGGCACGTTCGACGAAAAGGACCGCCTGGCCTCGGTGCGCTACGCGACCGTGAATCTCGACCCGGGCTGCCACCGTCTCACCCTCATGGCCTCGCATGCCTTCGACGGGGCGAGCGGCTGCCCGGTCGACGAAGAAGACTTCACCCAGATCACGTGGACGGTCTTCCGGTGTGCCGGCGACGACTGTGGTGCTTTCAACCCGGCGTCGTGCCCGCCGATCGAGGCGAGCTGCACGAACTTCGCGATCTGCAAGGAGCCCCTGTGACGCGCGCGACCGATCGCTGGGTGCGCGCGCTCGTTGCGGGTGTCGCGTTCGCGTCGGCGGCGTGCTCGCTGCCGCTGCGCGACAACGATCTCCCCTACACGAACGCTTGCTCCGCAGCGGCGGACTGCCCTGGCGCCTCTTGCGTCGCGACAGAGATCGGCAACGTCTGCGTCGCGCGCGAGACCGATCTCGGGCCCGTGTTCCTGGAGGTCCGCGCGTCCGACGTCTCCGGCTCCACGACGTCGTTCCTCTTCACCGACTCGCTCATCTTGCAGGAGTCGCACCCCGACGGCGTCGTCCGGCGCGGCGTGAGCCTCGATCTGCCGCAGCTCGTCAAGGTGAGAGGCAGCTACCCCGCGCTCGAGGGCGTGCCTGCCGAGTGCAAAGACGTGGCGACCGAGACGGTGCCGGTGAAGGTCGAGCTGCGCTCGACCTCGCTCCTCCCCGGCGTCGAGAACCAGCTCACCGCCATCTCCAAGCCGACCGAGGACGGGCATGTCTTTCAGGTCCCGGCGCCGCCCGGCACCTACGACGTCTACCTTTCGCCGCAGGCTCCACCCGGTTGCGACGCACCCCCGCCAGCGCGCATCTTCCCCAAGGGCCTCGTCGTGCCGAACGACGTGGGTGAGGTGAACTTCGCGCCCGAGAGCGAGACGCCGCAGTACTTCAGCGGCGAGATGACCGTCCCCGCGAACTACCCGCTCACGGGCTGGTTTCTCGAGGTCGTCGACCCTCGCTACGGCAAGACCCTCTCGCAGCCCTACGCGCTCGAGGCGCCCGATGGCCCGTCCGTCGACATTCCTCCGATCGCCTACAGCTACACCGCCGACGCGCTCCTCCGGCTGCGAAGCCCGGAGGGCGACTTCGCCGTCCACTGGCTCCTCAGCACCGTCGTCGACACCGCGGGCCACGTCAGCCTGTACCTGAACGAGCTCAAGGTTCCGGTCGCGCTCACGGGGACGGTGGTTGGTCCGGGCGGCTCGGTGCCGGGCGCGTCGGTGACGATCCAGAGCAAGAAGCTCGACGGCATCACGAACAACGCGACGCTGCGCGTGACGACGAAGTCCGACGCGGCCGGGGGCATCACGGTGAGCCTCATCCCGGGCACCTACCTGGTAACCGTGGTCCCGGCGTCGACCGGCATCGGCACGCACTTCGGCGAGTGGACGGTGACCGAGGACGGCGGCGGCAACGCCAAGGGCTTCGAGCTACCCGTGCAGCCCGTGCTTCGGGCGAACGTCCTCACCGCGGCGGGTGATCTCGCCGCCGGGGCGCCGGTGGTCGCGACGCCGTCCCAGCTCGCCCAGAGCTCGTATTTTTCCCAGGTGCTCGAGAACCTCGTGCCCGTCCCCCGCCAGCTCACCGGTAGCGTCGACGCGTCGGGGCTGCTGTCGCTCAGCGTCGACCCCGGCAACCTCGACGTCGCGGTCGAGGTCGATGCGCAGTCCGGCTTTCCGTGGGTCGTGCGCCCTCGGCTCGTCGTCTCCGAGCTGACGCCGAGCACCGACATCGGTGAGCTCCGCATCCCGTTTCCGGTCGTCGTCGAGGGCACCGTCAGCTCGCTCTCCGGGTCGAGCTCGCTGGCCTCGGTGCGGGCTTGGGTCCCCGCGAGCCCGGTCGACGGCACGCTCGAGGGCGTTCCTCTCGTGCGAATCGGCGCCACCGTCGCCGACGAGAGCGGGCGGTTCTTCCTCCCGCTCCCCCCGACCGTCACCCAGATTGCCCCGGAGCCCTGATCGCGTGCTCTGGCGCGCATCTGGGGCGCGTCTTTGGTAGCCTCGATCAGGATTGGCCCCTCTGCCCCCGCGCGACACCGATCGAGATCTGGCCGCCGCTCTGCATGAAGTGGGCAACGCCCTCACCGTCATGCTCGGTTGGCTCGAAGCGGCGGACGAGAGCGCCCGGCGAGCCGCCGCGACGAGCCCGGGGTCCGAGGCAGCCCTGCGGGAGGCATCCGAGGCCATCGAGGTCGCGCTCTCCCGCGCGCGGAGGGCGTATCGGATCGCCAGGCGCGCCATCGAGCTCCCCGCCTCGGACGGGGCCGAGAGCTTGTCGCTCCGGGGTGAGCTGCTCGGCCCCATCATCGACGAGGGGCGCCGCGGCCTGCTCCACGAGGCGCGTCGGGCCGGGGTCGAGGTCGTCGCGCGCGTCGACGAGGTCGCCGCGACCGCGCCCGTCGCCGCCGGCGAGCGTCTGCTGCAGGTGGTGACCAACCTCGTCCTGAACGCGATCGCGGTGACGCCCGCCGGAGCCGCGATCTCGGTGGTCGCGACCTGCGACCCGCCGTCCGCCCACGGGGCGACCGCGCGGATCGAGGTAACGGATGGCGGCCCTGGCATACCGGAGGCCGATCGTCCGCGGCTCTTCCAGCGTGGCGCGTCGGGTCGGCCCGGAGGCGCCGGGATCGGGCTCGCTCACGCGCAGGCGCTCGCGATCGAAGAGGGCGGGCTCATCACGGTACGCCCGTTCGCGCCAGGCACCGGCGCTTGCTTCGAGCTCTCGTGGCCCCTCCACGAGGGCGCGCCCGTCACCTCACCGCGGACGATCCGCCCGGCGCACCTCGACGGTCTGCGCGTTGCCGTCCTCGAGGACGACGCCGCCATCGTCGAGCTGCTCGACACCGTGCTCGTGGCTCGGGGCGCGACGGTGGCTCCCGCCGCCAGCGTCGCGGCGCTGCGCCAGCTCTTGGCGGCTCGCGACGTGCAGGTCGCGCTCGTCGACGCCTCGCCACTCGGCGCCGCGCTCGAGGACGTGCTCCGATCGCTGAAGACCGACTTTCCCGAGACCGATCTCGTCCTCATCTCCGGCAGCACCGACCCGGGGGTCGCCGCGGAACGGCTCGCGATCACGTGGATACGCAAGCCGTTCGAGGTCTCGGAGGTCGTCGAGGTGCTGCGTCTCTTCAGGGGGTCATCACGACCGGGTACTTGACGGTGGTGGCCTTGCCTACGGCGGGGAACTCGAACTTTCGAACCGAGGCGAGCACGCAGCTCTCCAGCTTCGCGTCCTTGATCGTGGTGTCGTCGCCGAACACGGCGCGCTCGACCTTGCCGTCGGCCGCGATCACGAACTCGAGGAGGATCTTGCCCTCGGCCGTCTTGTCTCGCTCGAGGAGCGACTCGTAGCACGCGCGGACCTCGCCGAAGCTCGCGCGGACCCGCGCCTGAATCTCCTCGGGCATCAGTCCGTCCGGGAGCGCGATCTTGACGGGCGTCTCGGGGAGCTCGGCCATCTTCGAGAACGCGTCTTCGACGAGCGCGAGCTGGCCGGCCCGCGGCGCTGCGAGCACGATGCTGGGCTTTCCGCCCTCGCGCTTCTTCACCGCGATGAGGCCTTCGCCCTGCTCCAGCGTCGCCGCGATCTCGGCGCTCGGCATCGGCAGGTAGGCGTCGTAGCGCGACGGAACGCGCCCCTCTTCGAGGTCGTAGAAGAACACCACCAGCGAGCGATCGGCTTGCGGCATGTCGGCCCGCTTCTCGGCGATGGCTCCCGGGAGCGCCGTCCAGCTGCTGCTCTGGCTCACCGATTGGCCGATCTTGGTGTTCTTCGACAGCATGAGCGCCATCTCTTCGCGCTTCGCCTCGGCGACCTCCCACACGTCCGCCCGTTCGCGGCCCGAGCTGCCGAACAGGTACATGTCCACGATGATCCGGCCGTCGGGGTCCGCCTCGAAGAGCTTCGACAAGGCGGCGGCGGCCGGCGGCAGGGGCCGGGAGCGGGGCAGCCGGTAGCGGGTGCCCTCGGCCTTGCCGGTCAAGAGGACACGAAGCCGCTTCTCGGCCGCGTCCCGAGCGGCGTACTGGCCGTCTTCCCAGTGCGACGCGAGCAGCGCCTCCACCGTCGCGATCGCGCCCTCTTCGTCGCCCAGGGCCGACAGGGCGCGCGAGATGCCGAGCCTCGCCTCGTCGCGCTGCTCGGGCGTCGCGCTCTTGTCGTCGGCGATGCTCTCCAGGGCCCGCTTTGCCTCTTCGACCCC
>CALKVR010000534.1 GCA_938004815.1 uncultured Polyangiaceae bacterium
GGGTTGGTACTACGACAACCCGTCGGCGCCGACGCAGGCCATCCTCTGTCCGACCTCTTCCGCGACCGCCCAGGAGCTGGCTGGCCCCAACCAGCCCGGTAGCGTCCAGGTCCTCTTCGGCTGCGCGACCATCGTGCAGTAGCGGCTCCTCCGAGACGATGCAGCTCCCCGGCGTCACGTTCGAGAGCAGCTACGCCAAGCTGTCCGAGCGCTTCTCGGCGCCCATCGATCCGACGCCGGTGCGGTGGCCGCGTCTCATCAAGCTCAACACCGAGCTCTGCGATCTCCTCGGGATCCGCGCCGCCGATCTGACGGCCGAAGACGCGGCCCGGGTCTTCTCGGGCAACGAGGTCCCCGAGGGCGCGCTCCCGATCGCGCTCGCCTACGCCGGCCACCAGTTCGGCTCGTTCGTCCCCCAGCTGGGCGATGGCCGGGCGATCTTGCTCGGTGAGGTGATCGGCACCGACGGCAAGCGGCGCGATGTCCAGCTCAAGGGCGCAGGGCCGACGCCGTTCTCGCGCAGGGGTGACGGCCGCGCCGCGCTCGGGCCGGTGCTGCGCGAGTACGTGGTGAGCGAGGCGATGGCCGCGCTCGGTGTCCCGACGACGCGCGCGCTCGCCGCGGTCACGACGGGCGAGTGGGTGATGCGCGAGCGCGAGCTGCCCGGCGCCGTCATCACGCGCGTGGCGGCGAGCCATCTTCGCGTGGGGACATTCCAATACTTTGCCGCCCGCAGAGACCACGAAGCGGTCGAGAAGCTGACGCGCTACGCCTTGGACCGCCACTACCCCCATGCCGATCGAGCCGCGGGCGACGCGCTCGCCCTGCTCGACGCCGTGCTCGATGCCCAAGCCGATCTCGTCGCGCGCTGGATGGGGTTCGGCTTCGTCCACGGGGTGATGAACACCGACAACACCGCCATCTCGGGCGAGACGCTCGACTACGGCCCGTGCGCGTTCCTCGACGAGTACCACCCGCAGAAGGTCTTCAGCTCGATCGATCACGGCGGGCGCTACGCGTTCGCGAGGCAGCCCGAGATCGCGCGGTGGAACCTCTCGCGCCTCGCAGAGACGCTCCTCCCCCTCATCGACGGCGACATCGAGCGCGCCCGCGGCCTCGCGACAGCGCGTCTCGAGCGGTTTTTCGAGCGATTCGCCGACACGCACGAGCGCGTCCTCGCGCAGAAGCTGGGCTTCGACCGTCGCGAAGACGGCGACCGCTCCCTCGCCGCTCGGCTGTTCGAGATCCTCGCGGCGAACGAGGTCGACTTCACGGTCTTCTTTCGCCGGCTGTGCGACGCCGCCGAGACGCCCGCTGCCGACGACGCGATCGCGGGTCTCTTTCGTGACGTCCACGCTTACCGCAGCTGGGCCGAGACGTGGCGCGCCCGGCTGGCGCAGGAGGACGCCCCGTCAGCCAACCGGGCCATCGCGATGCGCCAATGCAACCCTGCGTTCATCCCACGCAACCACCGCGTCGAGCAGATGATCCAGGCCGCCCTCACGCGCCGCGACTTCGACCCCCTCGAGCGGCTCTTGACCGTCCTCGCGCGTCCTTTCGAAGATCAACCGAGCGCCGGAGACCTGGCCGAGCCTCCCCTGCCCCGCGAGCGTGTGACGCAAACGTTCTGCGGCACGTGACGGCCGCGCTCCGTTGAACGGCGGCGCTCGCCGGACTACAACTGCGCGGTGAGCGACTCGTCCTACACCCCGCCCAAAGTCTGGACCTTCGACAAAGAGAACGGCGGACAGTTCGCGGCGATCAACCGCCCCACCGCCGGCGCCCGCGAAGAAAAGGCGCTGCCGGTCGGCAAGCACCCGCTGCAGCTTTACTCGCTGGCGACGCCCAACGGCGTGAAGGTGACCGTCATGCTCGAGGAGCTGCTGGCGCTCGGCCACCAGGGCGCCGAGTACGACGCGTGGCTCGTCAACATCGGCAATGGCGATCAGTTCGGGAGCGGCTTCGTCGCCGCGAACCCGAACTCGAAGATCCCCGCGCTCGTCGATCACGGCACCTCGCCCCCGACGCGCGTCTTCGAGTCCGGCGCCATCTTGCTGTACCTGGCCGAAAAATTCGGAGCGTTCCTGCCCACCGAGCACCGCGCGCGCACCGAGTGCCTCAACTGGCTGTTCTGGCAGATGGGGTCGGCGCCGTTCCTCGGCGGCGGTTTCGGGCACTTCTACGCGTATGCGCCGATCAAGATCGAGTACGCGATCGACCGCTACGCGATGGAGGTCAAGCGCCAGCTCGACGTCCTCGATCGCCACCTCGCCCAGAGCCGCTACCTCGCGGGCGACGCGTACACGATCGCCGACATGGCGAGCTGGCCCTGGTACGGCGCCCTCGTCGCGGGCGTCCTATACGGCGCGGCCGAGTTCCTGCAGGTGCACGAGTACAAGAACGTCGTGCGTTGGGCCGGCGAGATCGCCGAGCGCCCCGCGACCAAGCGGGGCCGCATGGTGAACCGCCCGTTCGGCGAGCCGCACGAGCAGCTCCACGAGCGTCACGACGCCAGCGACTTCGAAACCCGCACGCAAGACAAGCTCGAGGCGCAGAAAGGCTAACCGAGCACGCGCAGGCGCGGGCGGCCACGCTCCGTGAGCGCTCGCTCACGCACCTGCGTGCGTTCGGCACGCCGAGCATCCGCGTCGCGCGCCGGGATCTCGAAGATCCGAAACCGCCCGTTGTCGAAGGGTTTGCCCGACGCGGTCTCGACCCGCTCGAGCCGTTCGCGCAGCCCCTGGCGATCGAGCTCGAGCGCGCGATGATGACAGTACGGATTGTTTCCTGGCTTGTCGAAGAAGACATGGGCCGTCCACGTGCAGCCGCCGCGACAGACCTTGGCGTAGTAACAGCTCCCGCACTTGCCCCAGAGCTCGACCCGGCGCTCCCGCGTGAAGCTCAGCTCGCGGGTCTGGTCCCAGATGTCGCGGATGGTTCGCTCGCGAACATTGCCGCCGGTGTAGGCGCTCGTCGGCAGCGACGGACAGCCCTTGATGGCGCCGTCGGCCTCGATGCCGAGCGTGCGGTAGCCCGCTGCGCAGCCCGTGAAATGCGCTCCCTTGGTGACGCGCCCGCGCAGATCGTCTTCATGGGGACCGAAGTAGCCGATGTTGTTCCCTGGCCAGAGCCGCACCCCCGCCGTACGGCCCGCGAGCCCGAGCGCAGCGAGCTTGGGGATCACGTCGAGGATATCGTCGGGCTGGAGCAGCCACTCGGCGTTGTCGGCGGCTCGACCCATCGGGACGGTGAGCTGCACCTGCCAGCTGTGAAACCCGCGCGCCCGCGCGAGCGCGAAGACATCGTCCAAGTCGTCGTACGAGACGGCGTTGATCTGGGTGTTGATCGAGATCTCGACCCCGGCTTCGCGCAGGTTCGACGCAGCCGCGAGCGCGGCGTCGTGGCTGCCCGGCACGCCACGGAGGAGATCGTGCGCGGCCGCCATCCCGTCGAGCGATACCGACGCGCTCTGGAGCCCGGCCCGCGCAGCCGCGGTCGCGCGCTCGGCCGTCATGTTCCGCCCGCCCGTCACCATCGTGCACGTCATCCCCGCGTCGCGGACGGCGCGAATGACGGTGCACCAATCGTCGCGGAGGTACGCCTCGCCGCCGATGAGCGAGACCTCCTTGGCGCCCATCGCCGCGAGCTGGCGCACGACCCCGAGCGCCTCGCCGGTCGACAGCTCGTCGGCGCGCCCCTTGCCGGCTCGCGAGCCGCAGTGGTTGCACGAGAGGTCGCAGCGAAGCGTCAGCTCCCAGACCACGAGGTGGAGCGGCGTCGGCGCGGGGGTCGCGCGTTCGGTGGCGAGCACGCTCGACCCCGCGCGCTACCGGTCGTCGTTCTGCCTGGGCGGCGGCCCGTACATCGGAGCGACCGGCGGCGCCGTGTTTTGATCCGGCGGCTGCGGCGCCGGCTCGGGGACGCGCTCGTCACCCGTCGGAGCGGGCGCGGCGTACATCGCCGCCGGCACGCCGTCGGGCGGCGGCTCGGCCGTCGGACCAGCCGGCGGCGGCTCGGCGGTCGGGGTCCCGTCGGGCTGCGGGTTGCTCGAGCAGCTCACGAGCAACGCTCCGCCGACGACCACCGCCGCCGCGAGCGACGCGGCCCCGATCGCGCGCGGCCGCGCGCAGAACGGACAAGCCTCGACGTCCGAGAACACGTGACGCGCACAACCTGGGCAGAGGACGAGCCGGGGTTCCACGGCCCGAACGGTATCACTCATCGAGCGCGCGCGTCTCGAGCCTCACGGGGGCGGTTGGGTCACGCTCTCGTCGTCCCTCAACACGTCGAACATCGCGGACCAATGCTCACCGGCGGTGGCGCCCCCGGTCTCCTGCGCGGCATCGCATTGCTCCGGGTGGTCCTGCCGATAGAACGGCGACGCGCAGTGCTGCAAGGCCATGGGCAAGTGGCGGCAATGCAGCATGAAGCGCTCCCTGCGCGCCGGGTGAACGGTCAGCTCGGCCGAGACGTTGACCATCACCTGGTCGGCGTACGCGGTCTCGCAGGGCGCGATGGTCGGGCCGACGCAGAGGAGGCCGGTGAGGCGGACGCGACGACAGGCGGGCCGGCGACGGCACCGCGCGGGGGGACGACCGAAGCGGCCGGGGCTGGCGTCGCGGCACGTGCGGGGTCGGCGACGCGCCGGACCGGGTCGGCAGAGCAGCCGGTGACGAGGACCAGGAGCGTCGCACCGCCGATGTCGCGCATGCGACCGCGCTATCGCCGTTGCCACTTCGGGTCAACGCGACCGGATCGCGCGGAGAGCTTGCTCGAAGCAAGTCGGCGTGCAAGAGACCCGCATGCTTCGAAGCGCTCTCGTGGTGTCGCTGGGTTCGGTGGGCTCGGCCGCGCTCATGGCCTGCGGCGACGACGGCTCGACGACCGAGGACGGCGGCGTGGGCAGCGGCGAGGGTGCCGGGGGCTGCTTTGCGACCTTCGATGGGGTCGACGACGGCCTCGTCGCCGACGCTTCGGGGCTCGGCTCCGCCGACTTTTCGATCTCGGCCTTCGCGCGACCACAGCCCGTGCCGAGCGGCGGGATAGCGTTCGTAGCCGGCGTGCACAAGGACGGCTCCAGCAACGGATACTACTTGGCGCTCGCCGACGACGCCG
>CALKVR010000535.1 GCA_938004815.1 uncultured Polyangiaceae bacterium
GTGGTCAAAACCGCCGCGAGCGCACCTACGGGCGCAGCCAGTACGGCGCCATCAGGGGGTAGAGCAGGTAGTAGACGAACGGGCGCGGCGGGCGCTCGCGGTAGTAGTCCTCGAGCGCGAACTGCCGCCTCAGGAGCCGGTAGACGATGCTGCGCCGGTGCACGTGGGGGCGGACGAGCTCGGCGGCGAAGAACACGACGAGGGCGAGCGCGAAGTTCACGAGGATGGCGCCCACCGGCACGAGCAGCGAAAAGAACAGGAACACCCACGGCGCGAGCACGAAGAACGCGAGGCGAAGAAAGAAGTCGGCCGTGGTCGAGGCCTGCTTCAGGACCATCGGCCATGACGATAGACCAAGCGACGGCGCTTTGACGGCGCCAAACCGTTGACGCTCCTGCCCGGTAGAAGCGCCCGTGGTCGGGCCGGCGCGCTCGGGGAGGGCGCGTGGTACGGACCGTGCTTTCAGGGCGCGAAAACGGATGCTCAAGTCGCGGACGCCAATCGCCCTGTTCCTCGTCTCCGCGATTTCCATCGCCGGGGTAGCGCTCGCGGCGGCAGAGATGAGGCGGGCGGTGCGAACGTCGGACGAGGCGCTGGCCGCGGCGGCGCTCGAGCTCGGCGAGACCCAGCGGCTCCGAGGCTTACGGGAGCGCGTCTCGCGCAAGGCGAGGACGTATCTCCTCGTGGGCGACGACCGGTTCCTCACCGAGCTCCACGACGCCGAGCGCGAGTTCGGCGCGCTTCTGAGCGAGCGCGCCGCCGACGCCGACTCCGTCCACGAGACCGATCTCATCCAGCGGGTAGCGGCGGGCGATCGCGCCCGCCATCGGATGACCGAGGAGCTGATCGCGGCCCGACAGACCGGCGCGAGCACCGAGGCGATCGCCCGGACGCTCGAGGAGCACGTTCAACCGACGCTCGACGGCCTCGACGCCGCTACCGCCGAGCTCGTCGGCTACCACCAGAAGAGCGTGGAGGTCGCGCGCTCGACGGCGAAGAGGGCGTCGGCCGATGCGTGGCTCGTCCTCGTGCTGGCGGCGGCGTTGGCCCTCGCCGTCGCGACGCTCTCGTCGGTCGCGCTGGCTCGAACCATGCGGCGGCTCGAGTTTCGAGCGGAGCGCTTCTTCGAGCTCTCTCTCGACATGATCTGCATCGCCAACATGGACGGTTACATCAAGAGGCTGAACCCGGCCTTCGAGGCGGTGCTCGGCTACTCGCGCCGCGAGCTCCTCTCCAAGCCGTTCTTGTCGCTCGTGCACCCCGACGATCGCGCCGGCATCGCGCGAGCGATCCGCGCCGTCGCCGCTGGCGAAGAGGCGCGCGACTACGAGGCGAGGATGATCCGGAAAGACGGCGCGGTTCGCTGGCTCTGCTGGTACGCGGCCTCCGACCCCGGTGGCGAAATCTACGCCGTCGCTCGGGACGTGACGGCGCGGCGGGCCAACGACGAGCGCGTCGCGGCCGCCACCACCGAGCTGCGCGCGATGGCGGTCGCCGACGAGCTCACCGGGCTCCACAACCGCCGCGGCTTCAACCTCGTCGCGCGACAAGCGCTCGAGCAGGCGCGCGGCGACGGCAGGCAGGTCGTCATCTTCTTCGCCGACCTCGACGGCCTCAAGCGCATCAACGACGAGCTCGGGCACCAGGCCGGCGACCGCGCCATCCGCGAGGCGGCAGAGGTGCTGTCGGCCGCGTTCCGATCGACCGACGTCGTCGCCCGCCTCGGCGGCGACGAGTTCGCGATCCTCGCGCGTGACGCGACCGTCGAGAGCACTGCGCGCCTCGAGGCGCGCGTGCAAGAGCTGGTGCGCCAGAGCAACGCGCGCGCGGACCGACCCTTCGAGCTCGCGATGAGCGTCGGCTGGACGCTCGCCGACCCCAGCGCGGGCGAGGCCATCGACGCCATCCTCGACCGTGCGGACGAGGAGATGTATCGGCAAAAGGTCAGGCGCAAGGCCGACGCTCGGGGTCACTCACCGCCGAGGCAGGCGCCGACGCAGTCGTCGCAGCCGCAGCACGACCCGCTCGCGCACGGCTCGCAAAACGAGAACCCGTCGTTGCACTGACCGTTGGGCCCGCAGGCGGGATAGCAGACCCCGGCGCCGAAGACGCACACGCCCCCGGGCGGGCACGGGTCGTCGTCGTCGCACCGCGAAGCCTCGATGTCGCGGCAGACCGGGATGCAGTTTTTGCAAGCGGGGCAGCTCGCCGTCCCGCAGGGCTCGCAGAACTTCCCCGGGCCGCACGAGTCGCACGAGCCGGGCACACAGGGCTCGGCGCACTCGCCCGTGTCGAAGAGGCAGAGGTTCGGCGCGCAGTCCTCGTGCGTCGTGCAGAACCCGCCGCCCGATGACGCCGACGACACCGACTTCGCGCTGCTCGCGCTCTTGGAGGTGCTGCTGCTCGACGCGCCGCTGCCGCCGCCCGCGCCCGGATCCTCGAGGACGACGACGCCCCCACAGCCGGCGAACAGCGGCAGGATCAACCAAGAAGCTCGAAGCCAGGTCATGGGCCGAGGATACGTCAGTTCGCGCGAGGAGGCCTGCGCCGGAAGCCCGTCGCGACGGTGAAGTCGCTGCCGGCAGCATCGGGACCGGAACGACGCGTAGTCGACGCCGTCGAGCGTCCAAGCGCGCACGCTGCCGAGCGGCCGTGCCGTCGCCGTAGAAAGCGGCGTAGGCGGTGCCCGGCACCCGCGCGCCCCACCCCAACGCGTCGGGCTCGGGGCGGGTGAGGAGCGCGCGATCGAGGGGCCAGGGCGCGAACACCACGCCGAGCCGAGATCACGATGGTGGCGGCATCGGTCATGCAAGAGCGCGGCGCGACGGCCGGGTCGCAGCGCCTGGGACGGCTGTCGATGCGCTCGAGGCCGAGGCCGACGAGCGTCTTCATCAGCCGGGTCGCGCCGTCGCTGCCCAGCTCGGCGCGTCGTACGTCGTCGATCCGCTCGTGCTTGCGATCTCTCACGAAGATGACAGCACCGCTCTCATAAAGCGTCAACGGGCGGACGCGCCCCATCGGGCTCGCCGACGCGAGCCCGGCCGGCTTGCCCTTCGCGATGCACGCGATCGTGACGCGCCCGGCCAGCGCGAACAACCCGATCACGGCCGGCACGATCTCTGCCTTTCGGACGCTTCGCATCGCGGGCCCAGGCGGAGTTTACCGGAAAAGGAGCAGCTCGGCCCGGCGGCGCGCACGACGAGCGTGGCAAAAGACCTCAGGTGTGCAGTTTCGGTGTGCGCGACCCCAACACCCTCACCATGAGCATGGAATCGACATTCTCCTTCGGGGATACGGCCCCGCCGGTTCGTGGGCTCCAGCTCGACGACGGCGTCGGGCGCGCGCGCCCCCGGCTCGATCGACCGCTGCTCCTCTTGGTCGACGACAACCCCAAGAACCTCCTGGCGTTCGAGGGTGTCCTCCGGCGCGACGACGTCGAGATCGTGTCGGCCGAGTCGGGCCAAGCCGCGCTCGAGCTCCTGCTCGAGCGCGAGGTCTCGGTCGCCATCGTCGACGTGCAGATGCCGGGCATGGACGGTTTCGAGCTCGCCAAGCTGATGCGCGGGGTGGGCAAGACCCGCCGCGTGCCCATCATCTTCGTGACCGCGGGGTCGGAGACGCCGGCTTGGATCGACGAGGCGTACCGCTCCGGCGCCGCCGACTTCTTGTTCAAGCCGATCGACCCGGCCGTCCTCAAGAGCAAGGTCGACGTCTTCGTCGCCCTCGACAAGCAACGCCGCGCGCTCCAGCGCAGCGAACAGCGATTTCGGAGCTTGGTCGAAGCGTCGAGCCAGGTGGTGTGGTGCGCCGACGCGACCGGCCTCGCCGTCGAGGGCTCGCCCAGCTGGCGCGCGTTCACCGGGCAGCGGCACGCCGAGTTCATCGGGTGCGGTTGGCTCGACGCCATCCACCCCGACGACCGTGCACCGACGGAGGCGCGCTGGCACTACGCAGTCTCGCGTCGCGAGCCGGTCGAGATCGAGTGCCGGCTGCGGCGGCCCGACGGCAGCTACACGTGGACGTCAGCGCGTTGCGCGCCGGTGTTCGACGAGCGCGGCGCGCTGGTCGAGTGGGTGATGACCCACTCGGACATCTCGGCGCGCAAGGCCAACGAGCGCCTGCGCGAGCTCTTCGTCGGCATCCTCGGCCACGATCTGCGCAACCCGCTCGGCGCGATGATGACGGCGGCCCAGGTCGTGCTGGGCCGCAGCCGCGACCCTCGCATCGCCGACCCGGTCGGGCGGGTCCTCACGAGCGGCAACCGCGCGCTGCGCATGGTCGAGCAGCTGCTCGACATGACGCGTATCCGTCTCGGCGGCGGCGTCGCCCTCGCCACGACCTCGGTCGATCTCCGCGAGCTCGCCGCCGACGCGATCTCCGAGCTGGACGGCGGTGACGGTCGCGTCGCGCTCGACGTGCAGGGCGATAGCGCCGGCGAGTGGGACGCCGACCGGATGCTCCAGGTCCTCTCGAACCTGATCGGCAACGCCACCCAGCACGGCGCCGGGGGCGGGGCGGTCACCGTGACCATCGACGGGCGCGCCCCCGACCGCGTGACGCTCCGCGTCCACAACGACGGGCCCGCGATCCCAGCCGATCTCCGCGCGAGCCTCTTCGAGCCTTTCCGAGGCACACGCGCGCGGGGCGGGGGGCTCGGGCTCGGGCTCTTCATCACGAGTGAGCTCGTGTCCGCGCACGGCGGCCGGCTGGGCTTGACGTCGGACGACGCGAGCGGCACCACGTTCACGGTGGAGCTCCCCCGGTGCGCGGTCGATCGAGCGGGGGCGGCCCCGGGGCCCGAGGCGGGCGGCGGGGCGGTGCGTGGCAGCAGCAGTGAGGAGGAGTCGGAGGGCGGTATGAACGTGGTGGTCGTCGACGACAGCGAAGACAACGCAGACATGTTCGCGGAGCTGCTCCGCATCGACGGGCATAGCGTGCGCACCGCCGGCTCGGCGGCCGAGGCGCTCGCGCTCCTCGGTCAAGAGGTACCGGACATTGCTTTCCTCGATATCGGGCTGCCCGATCAAGACGGCTACCAGCTCGCGGCTGCGATCCGAGAAAGATTCGGCGCCGGGCTGCACCTCGTCGCGCTCACCGGCTTCAGCGGGGCCGAGTCGCGCGATCGCGCGAAGCAGGCCGGCTTCAATGCGTTCGTGGTCAAGCCGTTCTCGAAAGAGGACATCGACAAAGTGATGCGGTCGCTCGCGCACTGAGCGCGTCGCCTCAGCGCTCTCTTGCGGCCGACGGCGGTGCCCAGCCGCGAGGGGCGCCGCGCCGCCGAGGATACGCCCGCCGCATCGCCGCGCCGAGCTTGCGCAGCGCGGCGGCGATCGCCGAGCGCCGCCGCCAGACGAGCGCGATCGTCCGGTGGGGCACCGGCTCGTCGAACGGGCGGAGCGAGAGCCCGGCGCGGTCGCCCTCGGTGGGCGCGGCGAGCTCGGGCAACAGCGTGACGCCCGCGCCGCCCGCGACCATCTGCGCGAGGGTCGTGAGGCTCGTCGCGCGAAACTCCGTCTCTTCGGCGCGCGCGGTCTGGCACAGCGAGAGGGCCTGCTCGCGGAGGCAGTGGCCCTCGTCGAGCAGGAGCACCGGCGCCTGTCGGAGCTCGCCGAGCTTGGCGGGCGTGCGTTTGGCGGTGAGCGGGTGACCGGGCGGCGCCGCGAGCCAGAAGCGGTCGTTCGCCAGCGTCTCGCTCTCGACGTCACCGAGCTCGGCCTCGAGCGCGACGATGGCGGCGTCGACGCTGCCCGACTGGAGCTGCTTGGCGAGGACGGGCGTCTTCTCTTCGACCCACACGACCGAGAGCCGCGGGTAGGCCGCGCGCAGCGCGGGCGTGAGAGAGGGCAAGAGGTACGGTGAGATGGTGGGGATGATGCCGATGCGCAGGGTGCCGGTCAGGGGGTCGGCCGCTTGCTTGGCCGCGGTCACGAGGTCGTCGGCGCCGCTCAAGAGGTCGCGCGCGCGATCGAGCAGCTGCTTGCCGGCGGCGCTGACGAGCACGCGGCGGCGGTTGCGCTCGAAGAGCTGGACCCCCAGCGCGTCCTCGAGCTGGGCGATCTGGGCGCTCAGCGACGGCTGAGCGACGTGGCAGCGCTCGGCGGCGCGCCGAAAGCTGAGCGTCTCGGCGACCGCGAGCGCGTACTGCAGCTGGCGGAGCGAGAAGGGCAGGGGCGAGAACTGCACGATAGTTGATGCCTATCATGAGCGCGGGAAGCCAGTTCGCGGTGAATCACCGGCGGCTCCATCGGGCGTGCATGGGTCTCGGCTCGCGGGGTGACGGTACGGAAGCTGGCAACTTGCCAGCAAACTTCACATTCGCGGGTTTCCCTTTCGCGCCGGGCCGATCCATAACTTTCGTCCCATCGCACTTAAGGGAGGGCTCGTGTGTGGCGCTAAAGGGATGCCGTGGCGAAGGTCTTCGGACTGCGAGATGCCGACGTGAAAAAGGGGCGCCCCGGGCCCGCGGACGGCAGTGATGCGCCCGCCGAGTCCGCCCTCGACTCGTACGTTCGCCCCGTCCAGGCCTTGAGCCGCCCCAAGACGCTCCAGCCGCCCCGCGATCCGGGCGGGCTGCGCGAGAGCGAGGAGCGCTTCCGTCTGCTCGCCCAGGCCACGAACGACGCCGTCTGGGACTGGGACCTGGTGAACGGCAGCGTGTGGTGGAGCGAAGGCTTCGAGACCCATGTGGGACACTGGGCGCGGCCCCGCCTCGGCATCGGGACGTGGGCCGAGCGCATCCACCCGGACGACCGCGAGCGCGTCCTCGCCGGGCTCTACGACTTCGTCGACCACGGTGACGGCGAGCAGTGGTTCGACGAGCACCGGTTCCGCCGGTCCGACGGCGAGTACGTGTACGTGCTCGACCGCGGCTGGCTCGTGCGCGACGCGATGGGGACACCGGTCCGCATGATCGGGGGGATGACGAACATCACCGAGCGCCGCGAGACGGAGCTTCGCCTGCGCGAGCAGGCCGCCCTGCTCGACGCTGCGAACGACGCGATCGTCGTGACCGCGCTCGACGGTCGGATCTCGTATTTCAACCGCGCGGCCGAGCGGCTCTACGGTTTGGCGGCGGCCCAGGCCCTCGGCAAGCGCTACGCCGAGATCGCGCAGGTCGGTGAGGCCGGGCACGCCGAGTGCCAGCGCGCGGTGATCGACTGCGGCGAGTGGGCGGGCGAGCTTCGCCACGTCGCCGTCGACGGGTCGGTCGCCATCGTCGCCAGCCGCTGGACGCTGGTGAAAGACCGCGGCAGCCCGCGGGCCATCCTCGTGATCGCCTCCGACGTCACCGAGGAGCGCCGCCTCGAGCAGCACTACGCCCGCATCCAGCGTCTCGAGAGCATCGGCACCCTCGCGGGAGGCATCGCCCACGACCTCAACAACGTCCTCACGCCGATCATCCTGTCGCTCGAGCTCTTGCGTACGTCGGAGCTCGACGACGAAATGCGCGAGACCGTCGACACGGTGGCGGCCGCGGCCCACCGCGGCGCCGAGATGGTCAAGCAGGTGCTGTCGTTCGCCAGGGGCGTCGAGGGCCGGCGGGTGCGCATCGCGCCGCAGAGCCTCCTCACCGAGGTCGCTCGGATCGTCCGCGACTCGTTCCCCAAGGACATCCACGTCGACGTCAAGACGTCGCCCGCGCTAAGGCCCATCGTGGGCGACCCCACCCAGCTGCACCAGGTCTTGCTCAACCTCGCGGTCAACGCGCGCGACGCGATGCCTCGGGGCGGGAGCCTGTCGCTCCTGGCCGAAGAGATCACGCTCGACGAGCAGCACGCGTCGATGCACCCCCACGCGCGGCGCGGCCGGTACGTGGTCTTCCGCGTGACCGACACCGGCTCGGGCATCGCGCCCGCCGTTCGCGATCGCATCTTCGAGCCCTTCTTCACCACGAAGGAGCTCGGAAAGGGCACGGGCCTGGGCCTGTCGACGGCGATGGCCATCGTGCGCAGCCACGGCGGCTTCATGAACCTGCAGTCCGAGCCCGGCGCCCCCACGGTTTTCAGCGCGTACTTGCCGGCCGACGGCGTGCCGGTCGCCGACGAGGCTCCGCGGCCGCCGTCCGCGCCGCGCGGCAAGGGCGAGCTGGTCCTGTTCGTCGACGACGAAGAGTCGATCCGAACGATCGGCAAGCGCACCCTCGAGGCCGCAGGGTACCGCGTCGTCACCGCCGCCGACGGCGCCGAGGCCGTGGCCGAGTTCGCGATGCAGCGCGATCGCGTCGCGCTCGTTCTCACCGACATGGGCATGCCCGTCATGGACGGCAC
>CALKVR010000536.1 GCA_938004815.1 uncultured Polyangiaceae bacterium
AAGCTCGTCGATGACAAGGAGGCGCTCTTTCAGATCGTCGACCCAACGGTTCTCTGGGCGGAGCTGGATGTCCCGGAGACGATGGCGGCCTCGATCAAGGAGGGTTCCGAGGTCGTTCTGACGTTCGGCGCCGTGCCATCGGAGTCGTTCGGCGGCACGGTGAGCGCGCTGCTCCCGGAGGTCGACGCGCATACGCGAACCGTGACCGCGCGCGTGTCCGTAAACAATCCCCACCTTCGCCTCCGCGCGAACATGTTCGGTGACGCCGCCGTTCTAGGTGATGCTCCAGCGGAGGGGGTCACGGTGCCGCGCGCGTCGATCCAGACAGTCGATCGCCAGCGGTTCGTCTTCGTTCGCAAGAGTGAGCTCGCATTCGAGGTGCGCCACGTCGCGGTCGCCTCTCGCGAGGGCGCGTCGGCGCTCCTAACCACGGGCGTCGCAGCGGGCGAGGAGGTCGTCACGACCGGGAGCTTCCTTCTCAAGACCGAGACCCTGAAGGACAGCATCGGGGCCGGCTGCTGCGCGGACGACTGAGATGCTCGAGGCGATTCTGGCTTGGTCGATCCGACGACGCCTCGTCGTTTTGGTCTTGGCGATCGGCGTGATCGTTGCGGGAGTGCTTTCTTTTCGTGCCCTCCCCATCGACGCGTTCCCCGACACGACCCCGGTCCAAGTTCAGATCAACACAGTCGCACCTGCCCTCGGTCCGCTCGAGATCGAGCGGCAGCTCACCGCGCCCATCGAGCAATCCATCTCGGGGTTGCCCGGCCTGGTCGAGGTTCGATCCGTCTCCCGGTTCGGATTTTCGCAAGTGACCGTCATCTTCGACGACGAGACGGATATCTACCTAGCCAGGCAGGTGGTCGCGGAGCGTCTACAAGTCGTGGAGCTGCCGCCCGGCATCGAGCGGCCCTCACTTGGTCCTGCGGCGACCGGGCTCGGAGAAGTGTTCCACTACACCGTTACCGGCGACGGCGTGTCTCCGGCCGAGCTGCGGACGACCCACGACTGGATCGTGGTGCCGCAGATGCGTTCGGTGCCGGGCGTCGCCGAGGTGAATTCATGGGGCGGTGAGGAACGACAGATCCAGATCGTGATCGATCCGACCACGCTCCAGGCCCGCGGGCTCACCCTGCGCGACATCGTTGAGGCCGTCGAGCGCGACGGGCGCAACGTCGGCGGCGGGACGATGTACGACGCCGGGGGTTCGTACCTGGTTCTGGGATCATCGCTCCTCACGACGCCCGATCAAGTTGGGGACATCGTGGTCCACGCCGAGCGCGGGGTTCCGATCCGCGTGAAGGACGCGGCGACGGTCGTCGAAGGACACGAGATCCGGCGTGGTGTCGTGACGGCGAACGGCGGGGGCGAGGTCGTGCTGGGACTCGGGTTCATGCGCCTCGGCGAAAACAGCCATGAGGTCACCGACCGCCTCGCCCTCCGACTGAAGGAAGTCGAGAAGAGCCTACCGCCCGGGGTGAAGGTCCACCCGGTGTATGCGCGAACGAGCATCGTCGACCAGGTTCTGCAGACGGTTCGGACCAACCTGCTCGAGGCGGCTCTCCTCGTCATCGCCGTTCTCTTCGCCTTTCTCGGAAACCTCCGAGCCGGCATCATCGTCGCGCTCGCGATTCCCCTCTCGATGCTGGTCGCCTCGACGCTGATGCTGCGCGTGGGAATCGCGGGAACCCTGATGAGCCTCGGCGCGATCGACTTCGGCCTCGTCGTGGATAGCGCAGTCATCCAGGTCGAGAACGCTATGCACAAGCTGGCTCACGACACCAGCGACCGTCGCAAGGAGGATGTCGTTCGAGAGGCCGTCGCCGAGGTTCGCAAGCCGACCATGTTCGGCGAGCTCATCATCTTCATCGTGTACCTGCCGGTGCTCCTGCTCGAGGGCACCGAGGGAAAGATGTTCCGCCCCATGGCGCTCACGATGCTGTTCGCGCTGTTCGGCTCGATGCTGCTCTCGCTCACGGTCATCCCGGCGCTCGCGTCCTGGCTCCTGCCTCGGCGCCCCAAAGCTCACGACACTTTCCTCGTGAGGTGGCTCAAGCGTGCGTACGTGCCGATCGTGGCGCGATCGATCCGGCATCCGTGGATCGCGGTGGTCTACGGGATCGCGATGCTCATCGTAGGAGCGTCCCTGGTTCCGAAGCTCGGCTCGGAGTTTCTACCGCGCCTCCAGGAGGGCGCGCTGGTGGTGAACACGGTCCGGCTCTCTGGCGTCTCGGTCGAGGAGTCGGCGCGATACGGCACGGAGCTCGAAAGGGTCCTGCTCTCGAAGTTCCCGGACGAGATCGAGAACGTCTGGACGCGGACAGGCAGCGCGGAGGTCACGACGGACCCGATGGGCGTCGAGCTCTCCGACATGTTCATCACGCTGAAGCCACGCAAAGACTGGAAGCGCGCGAAGACGCAGGAGGAGCTTGCCAAGCTGATCGGCGAGGAGCTCGAGGGCTATCCCGGCATGCGCGCGATGATGACGCAACCCATCGAGATGCGTGTCAACGAGATGGTGTCGGGGGTCCGCTCCGACGTCGGCATCAAGCTCTTCGGGGACGACATCGAGGCGCTCAAGGCGAACGCGAGAGAGATCGAGGAGGTCCTGAAAACGATTCATGGCGCCAGTGACGTCGTCACGGAGCAGGTCACCGGCCAGCCGGTTCTCGCCATCGACGTCGACCGCGCGGCGCTCGCGCGGCACGG
Organism: uncultured Polyangiaceae bacterium; assembly: GCA_938004815.1. Classification (GTDB taxonomy): domain Bacteria; phylum Myxococcota_A; class Polyangia; order Polyangiales; family Polyangiaceae; genus Xiheicaenibacterium. Next base: position 2,710 of record CALKVR010000536.1, read on the forward strand.
CGTTTCCGCCGGTGACGTGCTCGACGTGATCGAGGCACTCGGCGCGATCGAAGTCGGCACACTGCAGGAAGGCGAGCGGAGATTCCCCATCGCCGTCCGTTTGGCCGAGCGATATCGCGAAGATCCCGAAGCCGCGGGGACGGTGCTGGTCACGTCGGCGACAGGCGAGCGGATCCCGTTGTCGGAGCTCGCGCACATCCGCGTGACCGAGAGTCCTGCGAACGTGCAGCGTGAATGGGCCAAGCGCCGGATCGTGGTGCAAGCGAACGTGCGCGGTCGCGACGTGGGCTCCTTCGTGGAGGAAGCGCGGGGGAAGATCGACGAGAAGGTCCCGCTACCCGAAGGGTCCTACGTACGATTCGGCGGACAGTTCGAACATCTGGAGCGGGCCCGGCTCCGGCTCATGATCGTGGTTCCGATCGCGCTCGCGCTCATCTTCGGGTTGCTCTACATGACCTATGGACGCGTTCGCGACGCCGCCCGCGTTTTCTTGGGGGTTCCATTCGCAGCCGTCGGAGGGATCGCCGCGCTCGTTGCTCGCGGCCTGCCCTTCAGCGTCTCGGCGGCCGTCGGCTTCGTGGCGCTCTTCGGCGTCGCCGTCCTCGGCGACATGGTCCTCGTCTCGACCGTTCGACAGCTCGAAGCCGAGGGGATGCCGATCCTGGAGGCCGTCCGGGAGGCAGCCATCCGCCGTCTTCGTCCGGTCCTGATGACGGGTCTCGTTGCCGCCTTGGGCTTTGTACCCATGGCGGTCAACACGGGGATGGGCGCCGAGGTGCAGCGCCCGCTCGCGACGGTCGTTATCGGAGGGATCGTGACCTCGACCTTCCTGACGCTGTTCGTCCTACCCGCGCTCTACGCCCTCTTTGCGCGTGGGGCGGGCCGCTCGGCCGCGTCCGTTTCTGCGATGCCGGCGCCCATCGAACCCAGGACTTCGCCATGACCACTACTGGTGAGCGAATCGATCGCTACCTCGTCGAGAAGATGGACTGCCCGACGGAGGAGAAGATGATCCGAGCTGCGCTCGAGCGCGTGGATCGGATCGCGAGCATCGAGATCAACCTCGTCAACAAGCAGCTCACGGTTCGGCACGGCCTCTCCTCGGATGAGCCCATCGTCGCGGCGCTGGAACGCATCGGAATGGGCCCTCAGCATCTCGAAGCTGGAGGTGGTGAAGCAAAGGTAGACCGCGCGACTAGGTCATCCAACCTGTGGCGGCAGCACGGGCTCCTCGCGCTATCGGGCACGGCGGCTCTCGGCGCCGAACTCCTGGCATACGCCACCGGCAAGGAGCGATCTCTGGCGGTCGTCGCTCTCAGCGTCGGATCCATCGTGCTCGGCGGGCGAGAACCGTTCGTGAAGGGGCTGCGTGCTCTGCGATCGCGCTCGTTGAACATGAATGTCCTGATGACGGTCGCCGTCATCGGCGCCGCCATCATCGGCCAGTGGCCCGAAGCAGCGATGGTCACGTTTCTGTTCGGCTTGGCGGAGGCGATCGAGGCTCACTCGCTCGACCGAGCCCGAAATGCCATCCGAGAGCTGCTCGAGATCGCCCCTCCGGCCGCCTTCGTGATGCGAGACGGACGATTCGTCGAGGTGCCTGTCGAACGAGTTTTGGTCGGCGAGACCGTTCGGGTCCGTCCGGGGGAAAGCATCCCGATGGATGGAACCATCGTGCGCGGTTCTTCTGCGGTAAACCAAGCGCCGATCACCGGCGAGTCGATGCCGGTCGACAAGGCGGCGGGCGAACAGGTGTTCGCGGGCAGTCTCAACGGTGAGGGGGCGCTCGAGATCCGAGTGACGGCGATCGCGGGCGACTCGACGCTCGCGCGCATTGCTCGCTCGATCCAAGAAGCGCAGTCGCAGCGAGCGCCAACGCAGCGTTTCGTGGACCGCTTCGCGAGCTACTACACCCCCGCCATCATGCTGACGGCGATCGTGATCGCCATCGTGCCGCCAGCGCTCTTCGACGCGGACGCTCGCACGTGGGTTTACAGGGGGCTCGTGCTCCTAGTTATCGGCTGCCCCTGCGCCCTGGTGATTTCGACGCCGGTGAGCGTCGTGAGCGGGCTGGCGTCCGCGGCGAAGCGCGGCATCCTGATCAAGGGCGGCGTCTATCTCGAAGAGGCACGGAAGCTGCGCGCGATCGCCGTCGACAAGACGGGCACGCTCACCCACGGGCACCCTGCCGTCACCGACGTCGTACCGCTGGGATCCGAGGCTCCTGAGGAGATACTTCGCATCGCGGCGAGCTTGGAGGCCAGCTCCGACCACCCGGTCGCGCGGGCCGTCACCTCCCACTGGACCAAAAACTCACACGGCGACCTCGAGAACGTCGACGCCTTCCGCTCAATCACCGGCCGCGGTGTCGCAGGTCGGGTTAGGGACGAGATGTTCTACCTGGGAAGCCATCGGCTCGTGAGGGAACGAGGCGCGACGACGCCCGAGCTCGAAGCACTCCTCTCCAAACACGAGGCGGAGGGCAAAACCATGATGGTTCTTCTCGACGAGCGGGGCGCCAGAGGTGTCATTGCAGTCGCCGACACCGTGCGTACGACCAGCCGAGATGCCGTCCAGGCCCTCGCGGCGCGGAGGGTCACGACGGTAATGCTCACAGGCGACAACGGTGCAACGGCACGAAGCGTCGCCGGGCACGTTGGCATCGACGATGTTCGCGCGGACCTGATGCCCGAGGACAAGGTCAAGGCCGTCGAAGGTCTGGTGACGACCCACCGGCACGTCGCGATGATCGGCGACGGGGTGAACGATGCTCCGGCGCTTGCGCGTGCGTCGATCGGCATCGCGATGGGGGCCGCGGGGACCGACACGGCGATCGAGACGGCAGACGTCGCGTTGATGCAGGACGATCTCCGAAAAGCCGTCGAGCTCATCGACCTCAGCAAACAGACGGGGCGAGTGCTGGTGCAAAACATCGCGCTCTCCCTCGGGATCAAGCTGATCTTCTTTGCGCTGGCGTTGGGCGGCGTGGCCACGCTCTGGATGGCGGTGTTTGCCGACATGGGTGCGAGCCTCATCGTGGTCCTCAACGGGCTACGCCTGCTTCGGCCTCCCGCCTCTGGGCACGAAGCTGAGGCCGCGAAGTGATCTCACGACGTGCGAGAAAGCACGCGCCGAGGAGGTCGCGCCGATCGCCGAGCGATCAACAGGAAGGCAGCGATCAGGAGCGCGAATGGCGGCCCCGCCAAGCCGCCCGTCGAGGCGCCGACCGAGGTGAGCGAGCACCCGCACCAGCAGGGCGCTTCAACGTGCGCGTCCACTCCGGACTCCATCGCGCCAGTGTGAGCGGGGTCGGTGCGTCGCGCAAGCCACCACCAAGGAGTGAGCCATGCGTCTTCTTCGACTCGCCGCCGTTCTCGCCACGGTCCTCACTGTAGCAACCAACCTTCATGCGCAAGGCATCGCCCCGCCGGATGATGCCGAGGAGCCGGCAGCCCCTCTCACCCTGACGTTCGAGGACACCCTCGCGCTTGCGCGGCGATCGAGCCCAGCTGCCGTGACCTCTCCGGCGCTGATCCGTGAAGCGGCCGCCGCTCGTGTGGAAGCGCAAATTTATCCCCGATACAACCCGACACTCGAGGTGGAGCTTGGGCCGAGGATCGTCGACGAACCGAAGAGCGCGTATTTCTCGGTGGCACTTTCTCAGAACCTGGATCTTGGAGGCGGTGTCTCCGCACGCCTCAAGAGGGTGGATGCTCAGGTCGATGCGGCGAGGGCGCAGGGCGGCGCGGCGGTTCAGCAGACATTGCGAGGCGTGGCTCTCGCGTTCGTTCGCGCCTTGTGGGCCGAGCGGCGCCTTGCCCTGGCGGTCGAATCGCAGACGATCAGCAAGTCGATCCTCGATGCGACGAAGAAGAAGCTCGACGCCGGGGAAGCGACGGCGCTCGACGTGAACGTCGCGAAGGGTGGTTATGCCCGCGCGCTTGCGGATCGGCTCGGCGCTGAGGCGACACGGGACACCGCTCATGGGGAGCTGCGCGCACTTCTGGGACTTCCTCATTCGATGCAGCTTGCGTTGTCTGGCCGGCTCGAGGATCCGTTGAGCGTCGACCCCGCGGCTCTCGCGAAGGCGGCCAAGAACCGCCCCGATCTGCGCGTGCTCGCCGCCGAGCTAGAAGCCGCACAGGCCGATTTGGATCTCGCCGCGGCGCTGGCTGCACCGCAGTTGAGCCTCGGCGCGCGCTACGAGTTCGAAGACAACCGCGTTCACACCGTACTTGGCACGCTGAGCGTGACGCTTCCAATTTTCGACCATGCGCAAGGTCTCTCGGCGCAGGCCGAAGCGAAAGCAGGACGCACGAAGGTCGAGCTCGCAGCGACCGAGGGACGCGTCGACGTGGAGGTCGCGACTGCGACGGCCAACGCAAACAAGAGGCTCGAGGCTGCCAACGCGTTCGAGGCGGAGCTGGGGACGAGCTTCGAGGACAACGTTCGGCTCGCCATGAAGGGCTATGCGGCCGGCGAAACGAGTCTCAGCGAGGTGTTGCTCGTCCGGCGAGAGCTCGTCGACACCGAGACGAGCAGGGTCGATCGGCTGCTGGAGCTTCGCGCCGCGGAGATCGAGCTCCTCTACACCGCCGGCATGCTGCCCTGAAGAGCGAGGAGGGACTATGGAAGAGAGCAGGATCTGGCTGTATCGCGACGCCCGAAAGGCGATCAAGCAAGGGTGGGCTGCGATCCTGGAACGCCAGCGCACTCGCCTCGCCGACCAGGTGGCCTTCGCGAGGGCGAACTCGCCGTACTACCGTGAGCGTTATCGGAGCCTGCCCGCGCGCATCGAGGATTCGCGCCTGCTGCCGGTAACGACCAAGACCGAGCTCATGGCCCACTTCGACGACTGGTGCACGGACCGAGAGGTGACGATCGAAAAGACTCGCCCGTTCGTCGAGCGGCAGGATCTGTTCGGGAAGCAGCTGCTCGGCAGGTATCTGGTGATCACCACCTCCGGCACGACCGGTACTCGCGGCGTCTTCCTGACCGACGAACGGACGCTCTCCGTGGTCGGGCCAATGTTCTTGAGGATGATGCGTTCCTTGCTCGGGGTCCGCGACCTCATCAACATGGTCGCGCACGGTGGCCGAGTCGCGGCGGTCGTCGCAGCCGGCACCCCTACTGCGACCGGCGTCGGCATCGGCCTTTTCTCTTCGCGACTCGGCAAGGCGTTCCGATCTCTCTCGGTCCACACGCCCCTGCCCGAGCTCGTCACGCAGCTCAACGAGTTCCAGCCACTCATGCTGATGAGCTACGGCACCGTCATGAAGCTGCTCGCCGGTGAGCAGGAGGCGGGTCGCTTGCACATCAACCCGGTCCTGGTGCTGCTCACCGCCGAGGGCCTGGTGCCGGACGAATATGACCGCATCGCTCGGATGTTCGGCTCCAAGCTCGGCAACAGTTACGCCGCCTCGGAATGCCAGTTCATGAGCTCCATGTGCGAGCGCAAGTGGCTGCACGTGAACGCCGACTGGGTGGTCCTCGAACCTGTCGATGCCGACTACAACCCCGTCCCGGCTGGCGTGCGTTCGTACACGGTTCTCGTAAGCAAC
>CALKVR010000537.1 GCA_938004815.1 uncultured Polyangiaceae bacterium
CCGGTAGGCCGGCCCCGATGCGCGCGGCGACCACGTCGGGGAGCGACAGCGCGTTCTGCGAAGTGGCGCCGTCGTTCATGGTGCGAGCGACTCGACGAGACCGGGGAAGGTGGAGGCGATCGCACGCCCGAGGGCATCGAGGTGCGCGCCGTCGAGCTCCCCCGTCCACTCGTTCATGAACGTCTTCTTCAGCTCGAGCGCGAGGGCGCAGCCGGTCGCCGGAAACGTCCGGTGAATCCACGCGCTCATCGCGCCGCCCCGGAACCTCACGTTCTCGCGCACGTCGAGGGGTTGACCGTCACGGCCAACGCGCCGCAGATCGGCGCAGAACCGATCGACGAGCGGGCCCCAGCGCGCGCGGTCGACCGTCCCCGTGCCGACGTTGATCTCGGGGCTCTGCGCCGCGTCGTCGGGCGGCGCGCCAGGCCCGCCGCGCCGGTGGTTGTACGAGTGGACATCGAGCACGACGAACGCACCATGGCGTCGCTCGCGCTCGCGAAGTACGCGCTCGAGCGCGCGATAGAAAGCGTCGTAGCCCTCGAGCGATCGAGCCAGCACGTCGTCGCCCAGCGGGCCGCGCCAGACCGCAAGCCCGAATGCATCGGCGGGCGTGCGGTAGACGGCCTTGTCGCGGGGGCGATTGAGATCGACCTCGAAGCGCGAGCGAAGTCCCACCACCGAGGTGGGCGCAGCCGTAGCGATTCGCCCCGTGAAGGGGTCCTCCTCGCGCAGCCGCGTCGCCTCGTCGATCGCGAGGAGCGCCTCGACCTCCGGGCGCACCGCGTGGCCGTCATGGATCGCGGTCGCGACGATGGGCCCATCGCCCACCGCGATCGCAAAAGCATCCGAGGCTCCGGACCCGATACGCACCTCGGGGGAGTCAGCGAAGATCGCGCCAACCAGTCGCCCGGAAATCACGTAACCGGACGCATCGCCGCCTCACTGGACCGCGCGGCCGCGCTCTAGTGAGGCGTTGTTGGGTCGAGCGGGGGGCCCTGCCGCTTCAGCACGACCACTTCACCGCGATCGGTCGGCTCGAAGTCGCTCGGCGGCTCGTACTGAGGGAAGACCACCGAGAGCGTCATCGTGTCCCCCTCCACGCGCACGAGGGCGTGGCGCGACCACCCTTTCGAGAGTCGCCCTATCGCTTTCGGGTCTGCGTCGACCTCGTCGGCCACCTGGAAGTCGCCGCGATGGTCGATCTCGATGACGGTGCCGTTGGCTGCTGCGGGCATCTTCGCGACACCGATTGTCTTGCGCGTCTCCCCCCCGGCCGAGTCGCTCGGCATGGTGAGGATGTGCCCGCGGACCGAGAGCAGCTTGCCGCGCTTCGGTTCGAAGACCGAGCCGCCCCCGCCGCCCAGTGAACGCGAGCTCTCGATCTTCCAGGTGCCCTGTATCGAATCGAGAACCACCTTCGCCTCGGGCGCGTCCGTCGGAAACACCACGACCGCCGGAAGGGGCGGCGGTTGGGGAGAAGACGCAACGGAGGGAAGCGAGGCAGCATCGCGTGGCCGCTCCGAGCCGTGCGGGGCAGGTCCTCGCGGCGCTCCGCTGGTGCTCGATGACGCCTGAGGCGTCTCTCCGCAGGCCGATGCCGCGAGCAGGAGCACCGCGGAGGCTCGTCGAGTCGTGTGCGTCATCCTTCGACCTCGCCGCAGTGTACACCCCATGAGATCGAGGCCCGCCAATCCGATTGCTCGCGGTCGACGAGCGTGATGCTCACCGACGGCGATCGATATCGACGGTGAGCTGAGTGCGCAGCCCATCCGAAGCGCGCACCGCGTCGATCGGGTGCTCCGCCCACGCCGCGCGCGAATCCTCGAGGGTCCAATCGGGCATGTCGCGCGCATCGAGGGCGGCCACCAGCGCGCCGCCGTCGGACGGGCGCTCGTCCGGGCTCTTCGCGAGGCATCGTAGAATGAGCGCTTCGAGCCGCTCGTCGACGGGAGCGCCCAGCGCCTCGGACGGCGTCTCGGGCGCGTCTTTCAGGTGCTGCGAGCAGATCTCGATGACGGTCTTGCCGGTGAACACCTCGCGTCCGGTCACGAGAAAGTACCCGACGGCGCCGAGCGCGTAGACGTCGGTCGCGGGGCCGACGGCGTCGGCGCTCGAGATCGCCTCGGGCGCGAGGTAGTGAGGCGTGCCGACGATCGCGCTCGCTTGCGTGATCCCTCCGTCGTCGGCCGGCGCGTCGACCTCTTTCACGAGCCCGAAGTCGAGCACCTTGACCGTGTCCGGGACGCCGGCCCGCACGCACACCATGATGTTGGCTGGCTTGACGTCGCGGTGCACAAGGCCCTTGTCGTGGGCCTCGGCGAGGGCGGCGGCCGCTTGACGGAGGAGATGCACGGCCCGCGGCGCCGAGATCGGGCCGCCCGAGCGTACGAGCTCGGCCAGGGTCGCGCCCTCGAGCAGCTCCATCGCGTAGTAGAACTGGCCGTCCGGGGTGCGGCCGTAGTCGTAGATGTACACGCTGTTCGGGTGCTCGAGGCGGCTCGTCTGGCGGACCTCGCGCTCGAAGCGCGCGATCGTCGCCGCGCCGGCCGTCTCGATCGGCAAGAGCTTCACCGCCGTCGGGCGGCGCAGCATCACGTGCGTCGCTTCGTAGACGACGCCCATGCCGCCCTCGCCGAGCTTGCGACCGAGCTCGTACTGGCCGAGCCGCATCGCGTGTCGAACCTGGCGGCGCAGGCCATAGATCACGTGCGACGTCACCGCGCTCGCGACCACGAAGGCGCCGCCCATGAAGACGAGCCCGTCGGCGATGACGGGATGCAGGGTCGCGAGCGAAGCGCGCGCGCGCAGGATGTACCAGCCCAGCGAGACGGCGCCGATGATCGACGTGCGAAGGAGCGGGCTCGGCACCACCGCCGCCCGCACCGCGAGCAGGAGCGGGAGCCCCAAGAGCCCGTACGCCGCTTCGTACGCGGGCATCACGGTGGCCGCGAACGCCATCCCCAGGTGCACGTACACCGCGATGAGGCCGATCGTGATGGCGCTCTCGAGCGCCACGAGCGCGCGGCGACCGGGCGAGAGGAGCGCGATGCCCGCCCACGCGAGCGCGAGCGTCGCCGTGATCCCCCAGCGCAGCGCCACCTCTCTCGGCGGGAGCGGCGCCTGCTCGAAGTCGGAGACGAAGAGGGGCGTCACCCAGTCGCTGACGTGTGCCAGGACGGCGATCGTGAGCATCACCTGCAGGTAGAGCCGCACGCGGCTGCGCAGGTGATCCACGTCTGCGGGCGTGGAGCTCGATGCCACGGTGGGGCCACCGTAGCACCATGCTCACCGGAATCGTGCTCGCGCCGCCGCTCGCGGCGCACCACCCACCATTCGCTCTCTCAGAACCTGCTACCGCACGCCTTTTCGATCCGGCCGCCGGTCTCGTCGAGCAAGCGCTTGATCGCGTCGTGGTGGGCGCGGTGGGCGCCGTCGGAGAAGCTCGCCTTCAGGCGCTCGGCCTCGGCTTCGATCGCGGCAACGTCGGTCGCGAGCTGCGCCCCGACCCCCGCCGCGTCGCCACCCACCTCTGCCGAAAGCGAGGCCGCCATCTCGACCGCCGCCTTGGCCTTCTCGGGATTGAACGGCGCGAAGCGCAGCGCCGTGTAGCTGGTGCGCGCGAGGGCCGAGCATTTTGCTCGTTTCGACGTCCCCGTCTTGTCGGCATGGGGCTCGCACAGCGTCTTCCACGCGACGAGCGGCTCGGAGGGGTTCATCGCCTCGAGCTGCTGCCGCTGAATCGCCTGCACGTCGGCGCCCGGGGCCGCGATCGCGGCCGCGAGCTTGGGCTGCTCGGCGATCGCCTTGTCGAAGTGAGCCTTGTAGGCGGCGACGATCTCCTTGGCCTTCGGATCGCTGAGCCTCAGCCCGCCGTAGTCCGTGTCCCGTGCCTCGAGCTCGCGCTTCTCGTCGAACACAGCGAGCCCGCGCGTCTCGCCGTACATCGTGGCCGCCTCGAACGCCGTGCAGTCGGCCGCCAGATCGACCTCCTCGGCCGTCTCGGCGCTCGCCGTCCCGCTCGTCGGTGTCTCTTTGGGATCGGGCGTGCTCGAGCAGGCCGAGAGAAGGAGCGGAAGCACGAGATGTCGCGGTCGCATGGCCGCCCTATACCACGGGCCCCGGCGGCACGCGCCCGCGCCGCTCGGGTCTCGACGACGGTTCCTTCTCGAGCAGCCTGCTAGGCTTCGTCCGGTGCTCGCGAAACGACTCGTGCTGCTCTCTGCCTGGATCACCGCGAGCGCGTGCGCTCGACCCGACGCTGTTCCTAGCACGGCGGCCGATCTGGACCGCGGCGCCCACGATGCACCGCCAGCTCCTTGCGGCGACGATGGAGGCGTGGCCGCGCCCTCGCCCGCGCCGAGGGCGTTCGAACGCGCCCACGACCGCGTGAGAGCAGATCCTGCGTGGGGGCGGCTCGAGCCCGAGATCCCGGCGGGGTTCCGTGCGCTGACGGATCAGGATCTGGCCGACGATCGAATCAACGGAGCGCTGTCCGAGCCGCGGGCGACGGACCGGGTCGGTGCGTGGGTGCTCGAGCGAGAAGACGGCCCCGCACATTTCACCGTGGTCGAGATGGGCCGGTATGCCGCCCGGCCGACGAAAGAGGAGACGCTCTTTCGCTACGCGGTACGGGTGCACGGCGGCTTTCAGGCGGGCGAGGTGAGCGCCGAGCTCACCGATGCCGCGCTCGAGCGGTGGTTCAATCGTGTGGAGACGATCCGCGACGAGCGCGGGCGCGAGATCGTGGAATGGGCGTACGTCGTGAAGGGCTGCGAGCGAGCCGAGGTGTTCGAGCGCTTCGTAGAGGACGATGTGAGCCTCTTGCGCGTCTCGCTGGTCGTCGAGGCGACGGCTCGCGACGACGAGCTCGCCGAATGGTTGGCGCGCTTCTTCGACGCACCCTTCGCCGCCCCCGCTGCGGCGAACCGGGCGAGCTTGACCGGCCGCGCGACGCCGCGTTGAGCGCGCCGGCGCGCGGCCCAGCCGGGTCCGGTCAACCCGCTCGGCGCTGCGGCACCAACATCTCGAGCGCGCGGACGACGGCCTTGGCCACCGCGGTAGCGCTGGCCGGGTTCTGCCCGGTGATGAGGTGGTGGTCTTGCTCGACGTGGCTCGTGAACGGGAGGCTGCCCTTGTTGAAGTGCGCGCCCCGTCGCATCAGCTCCGCTTCGAGGCTGTAGGGGACGACGGCGTCACGGCCCACGAGCTTCTCTTCGGTCCACGAGAACCCCGTGACGTTCTTGCCGTTGATCAGGTAGGTGCCATTCGCGAGCCTCGCCTCGAGCAGACCGCACGCACCGTGGCACACGGCAGAGACGATACGCCCGGACGTGTAGAACTGGGCAACCAGCCCGGCGAGCTCGGCGCTCTCGGCGAAGTCGAAGCACGCGCCGTGACCGCCGGTGAGATAGATGGCGTCGTAGCTCGCGACCTGTGCGTCGGCGACACGCCTGGTGTCGATCAGGCGGTTCATGAACGCGCGATCCGCGTAGTAGCGGTGCACCGTCCCCGGCAGCCCGATCGTGTGCCCGAGCTCCTGCGCCATGAGGCTCTCTGGATCGATGGGGACGTAACCGCCCGCCG
>CALKVR010000538.1 GCA_938004815.1 uncultured Polyangiaceae bacterium
CGGATCCCGTGCTCGTCATCGATGACGAGCCCAGCCTCCGGACCATGCTCGAGATCGCCCTCAAGCGAACGGGCCACCATGTCGAGACGGCCTCCGGCGTAAAGACTGCCGAGGCGGCGCTGGCGCGGGTCCCCCACCCGTTTCCTCTCGTGATCACCGATCTGGTGATGCCAGACGGCTCCGGGATGGACGTGCTCGCGGCGGCGAAGAAGCGTTCGGCGGCGACGGAGGTCATCGTGATGACCGCCCACGGCGCGGTCGAGAACGCGATCGAAGCGATGCGGCAGGGCGCGTACGACTTCATCGTCAAGCCGTTCTCGCCCGCGCACATGCTCGCCCAGGCCGAGAAGGCCCTCGAGAAGTACGCGCTGAACGCCGAAAACCAGCGGCTCCGGGCCCAGATCGAGCGGCTCGAGCCGACCGACATCGAGTTCGGCGCCAGCCTCAAGATGCGGGAGCTGAAGCACGTCATCGACCGCATCGCCAGCACCAAGACCACCGTCCTGATCACGGGCGAGAGCGGCACCGGCAAGGAACGGGTGGCCCGGTACCTCCACGACAAGAGCGACCGCGCCTCGGGCCCTTTTCGCGTCGTCAACTGCGGGGCGCTGCCCGAGGCGCTGATGGAGAGCGAGCTGTTCGGGCACGTGAAGGGCGCGTTCACCGGCGCGCACAGCTCGACGGTGGGCCTCTTCCGCGAGGCCGAGGGCGGGACCCTCCTCCTCGACGAGGTCGGCGAGCTGCCAGCTCCGCTGCAGGTGAAGCTCCTGCGCGTCCTGCAAGAGAAGCGCATCCGCCCGGTGGGCTCGACGACCGAGGTGCCGATCGACGTTCGCGTGCTCGCGGCCACGAACCGCGACGTCGAGGCCGACGTCAAAGAAGGACGGTTCCGTCAGGATCTGTACTACCGCCTGAACGTGATCCGCGTCGAGGTGCCCGCGCTGCGCGAGCGCGCCGAGGACATCGGTCGCCTCGCCGATCGCTTTCTCCGCCGCTTCGCGGCCGAGATGGGCAAAGACGTGCGGAGCATCGGCCCCGACGCGCTGCGTGCGCTCACGCGCTACGCCTTTCCTGGCAACGTCCGCGAGCTCGAGAACGTGATGGAGCGCGCGGTCGCGCTGGCGACGAGCTCGGCGATCGCGGTCGGCGATCTGCCGCCCGAGCTGAGCGGGGTGAAAGGCCTACCTTCACCGCTCCTGGGCGATGCCATCCCCGAGGGCGGCGTCGACCTCGACGATGTGCTCGGCGAGCTCGAGCGCAGGCTCATCTTGCAAGCGCTCGAGCGCACCCACGGTGTGCGGAAATCAGCGGCGAAGTTGCTCGGCGTCACGTTTCGTTCGCTACGCTACCGGCTGGAGAAGCTCGCGATCGACGTCGGCGATGGGCCCGATGTGGGCGACGGTAGTGATGATGGGGACGGACCAAATTCGTCACCGACGTCGGATCGCGAGTGACGATTTTTGCCACCTGACCGCCGGTCCAAGAGACGATCTGGCAAGAACCCGCCGAACAGACGGAGGAGACCGATGGCACGACCCCTGCACAACGCAGCGTCGATGCGGACGAGACGCGGCTTCACGCTCGTAGAGCTGATGATCGTCGTGGCCATCGTCGGCATCCTGGCCGCGCTCGCCCTCTACGGGCTCAGGCGCTACCAGCAATACGCCTCGACCGGTGAAGCGACCGCCATGCTCCAGGGCATGCGCGGCAAGCAAGAGAACTTTCGCGCCGAGAACCTCACCTACGCCGGCTGCAACGCGGGTGGGTTCAACCTCGGCGGCGCGGCGCTCGGAGACAACGACCTCTACCCGCGCGGCCTCGGCGCGCTCGACGACCGAAAGCGTAGTTGGGACGAGGTCGCACCCGGCACGCCGCTCGGCCAATGCTTTCGGGCGGTCGGGGTGCGGTCCGACGGCCCGGTGCGGTTCGGCTACGGCATGACGGCCGGGAACGCCGGCCAGCCCATCGTCACCAACCCGAAATCTGGCGGCGCGACCTTTACGCGACCCTACAACGCCATAACCCCCGCCGAGCCCTGGTACATCCTGATCGCCATCGGCGATCGCGACGACGACAACGCCGCGTTCGCGCGTCTCTCCGCGATCTCGCTGCAAAACGAGGTCTACATGGAGGACGAGACGGAATAACGGCTCCGTCGCCTCAAACTTCGCACGCGCGGTGCCGCTATGCGGCAAGAGGCAGCACCGAATCAGCTTTTCTCGGGACCAACCATCCACCGATACCGTTCATCGGGTGCGCCTCGCGCGTCCGCTGGAGAGCTTTTGCCCGAATACCGGGTTCACAGAAGGAGAGAGTCATGAGGGCGTTCAAACGATATTCACGCGGCGGCTTTACGCTCGTCGAGCTCATGATCGTCGTGGCGATCATCGGCGTCCTCGCCGCGCTCGCGATTTACGGCGTCCGCCGCTACCTGCAGAGCGCGAAGACGAGCGAGGCGAAGAACGGCATCGGCGCCATCATTCGCGGTGCGGTCGGCGCCTACGAGCGTGAAACGACGCTCAACCAGCTCCAGACGTCAGGCGGGACGAGCAGCGCGTTCTCCCACGACGTCTGCTCGAGCGCGCGCAACGTCCCCGCCGCGACGCCTGTCGGCACCAAGTACACGCCGAACTCGACGCCGAACTGCGACTTCGAGACGGGCACCGGCATGGGCGGCTGGAAGTGCCTGAAGTTCACGATCACGAACCCGATCTACTACCGGTATGGCTACCAGGGGACGCGGATCGGCACGACGCCCGACGACAACCCGGACTCGGGCGTGGCCTACGCGGCCGCGCCGGGTAACCCCCTGACCGATGCCACGTTCGTGGCTGCCACCCAGGGCAGCTTCATCGCGTGGGCGCAGGGCAACCTGGACGGCGACACCATCGAGAGCAACTTCACCAAGAACGGTGGCGTCAACCTCGGCACCCGCACCGTCGTCACGTCGACGCAGCTCTTCATCTCGCAAGAGTACGAATGAGCGACTATGCTCCGCCCTCATGGCGGAGCTGACGCTCTTGCGTGTGTCGGCAATGATCGGAATCGGCGGCAGCCTCCTGGCTGTCGCCGTTCCCGCTTTTGTCCGCGCGCTCTCCGCCTCGAAGCTCACCGAGGCCATCGACGGCCTGGCCACCATCAGCGAGAACGCCGTTTCCAAGGCCGAGGGCCACCGGCACGAGGAGTCGTTTCCTCCGAGCGTCGGCCTCACGCCCGAAAAGGTCGCGCGCGGTGAAGAGGTGAAGGGCCCCGAGGGCACGTGGGATCACCTGACCTGGCGCGCCCTCGGCTTTCGGATGGATCGCCCCCACGCCTACTCGTTCCAGTTCGACTCGGGCATCGACACGGTGACGCGCACCGCGCGGTTTTCGGTCACGGCCCAGGGTGATCTCGACGGCGACGGCCAGCTCTCGTCGTTCCAGGTACAGGGCGAGCGCGAGCTCGACAAGCCTGCGCGCGTCTTGCCTGGCATGCTCATCTCGCGCGAGTACGAGTGATGCGCGGCGACGGCGTCATCGTCGGGGTGTTCTTCGCCGGGCTCGCGCTCGTCGCAAGCACCCAGCTGCCGGTTCGCGAGATCAGCCTGAAGGTCAAGGAGACGTCCGAGGCCTACCTCTTGCCGCCCCCCGACCACCTCGTCCTGATGAGCCTCGGCCACCGCCAGGCTCTCGCCGATCTCTTGTGGGCGAACGTCCTCGTCACCCAAGGGATCCGCGTCGAGGAGCGCCGTGGCTTCGAGACGGTCGGGCAATATCTCGACGCGATCATCGAGCTCGACCCACAATTTCGCGAGCCGTATCTGCTTAGCGACACGCTTCTCACGTTCCAGGCGGTGGAAGTCCCGAAGTCCGAGGTCTACAAGGCGCGTGAGGTTCTCGAGCGCGCCGTCAAAGAGCGTCCTGACGATGCCATGCTGTGGCTCCAGCTCGGGCAGTTCGTCGCGTTCATCGCCGCCCCTTCCTACCTCAAGGACCCTGAGGAACAGCAGCGGTGGCGCGTGGACGGCGCGCGGTACCTCGCGCGCGCCGCCGAGCTGGGGGTCGCCGACCCCAACATCCAATGGCAAGCGCTCGGAGGGGCGGCGATCCTCAGCCACGCTGGCGAGCGTCAGGCTGCGATGGCTTTCATCCATCGAACACTCGCTACGACCGAGGATGAGGAGCTGCGCGCGCGGCTGCAGGGCAAGCTGGCGGAGCTCCAGACCGCCGAAGAACAGGCGGCGTACACGGCTCGGTTATCGGCTTTCCGCGAGGTGTGGCGGGCAGCCTACAGCGGACGGAGCGTCGACTTCGTCCTGGCTGCCGGGTTTCCGCAGGCCCCCCCGCTGTGCGCAGGCGGGCTCCACTCCGACCACGCGAGCGAGCCGGCGTGCGCGCCCGACTGGGCCGAGTGGGCGCGCCGCGTCGACGCCGCGAACGCACCCCACCACGCCGGGCGCTGAGATCGCCCCTATTCGGTCTCGAACTTCACCGAGGCGGTCACCGCTTTGCCCGCGACCACGTTGACGGAGACGCTCTTGCGCTTGCCGTCGTGGATGAACGTGACCGAGTGCGGGCCCGGCGGCGCCGAGACGACCTGCGGCGTGCTGCCGATCGGGCGCCCATCGAGCACGACCTTGGAGACCGGGATCGAGTTGATGCGGATCGTGCCGGTGCCGGTCGCGGCGGGATCCTTCGGCGGATCCTTCGGCGGATCCTTCGGGCCGGGGCCGGGGCCGGGGCCGGGGCCAGGACCCGGACCGGGACCAGGCGTCGGCGTCGCCACGGCCTGGCCCTTCTCGACGAGCTCGATCTCGAGCGTGCGCTCGGCCTGCCCGTCTTCGAAGGTGATCTCCTTCTCGAAGTCCTCCATCCCCTTCTTGGTGGCGACGAGCTTCCACTGGTCTTTGGTGTCGATGTTGATCGACACCGGCGGGCTCTTCCAGATGGCGTCGGCGAGCTTCTTCTCGACCTTCTTGCCGTCGACCACGCTCGAGAGCACGACCTGCGCGCCCTCGGTCTTGAGCTCGAGGGTGAGCTTGCCGCGGACGACCTTGGGCTTGTACTCGCCCAGATCTTCCATCTTGTTCTTGGCGACCGTGATCTTGCGCTCTTCGGACGCGTAGCGCTCGCCGCCGTCGAGCTTGATCGTGTGCTCGCCCGGCGACAGATCCGTCAGCGTCGCCGGGAGCGAGCCGCGCTCCTTGCCGTCGACGTAGATCTTCACGCCGGTGGGGCCGACGAGCTTGATGCCGGTGCCCTCGGGCAACGGCTCGGCCGAGCTCGACGCCGAGGCGACCGGCTCTTCGGTCGTCTTCTTCTCGCCGTCGGCGACGGTGATGGTGACGACCTTTTCTTTGCCGGCCTCGACGTTGGCCGTCTCTTCGACGATCGGCGCGCCGTCGACGATGACCTTGATCGACTTCTTGCCGGTGTCGAGGTCGCCCACGCGGCAGGGCGTGGTGTCGCAGCGCTTCTGCCCGTCGACGAAGATCTCGGCCTTGGCGATCGGGTTGCCGCTCTTGGCCTTGAGCTCGATCTTCAGGTCGCCGGTGCGCGGGAGCAGCATGAACACGCCGAGCGCGACGACGGCCACGAGCGCGAGCCCGCCGAGGATCACGCCGAGCTTGCTCCCGCCGCCGTCACGCGCGCGAACGACGGTGGGCTCGTCGATGCGCTGCGGCGGCATCGGCATGTGCGGGACGGCCGCGACGGGCACCGGCGCGGGAGCCTGCGGCTGCTGCATGACGACGGTCGACTGCATCGGAGGCGCGGGCGCCGCCGGTGGCGGCATGGGCGCCGGAACCGCAGGCGGAGCCGGCACGCTGCGCGCGGCGGCTGTACCCCCGGAGCTGGCGAGGAGCGCGGCGGCGGCACCGGCGACCTTGGACTGCGGCGGGGGGACCGACACCGGCGGGGGGACCGACACC
>CALKVR010000539.1 GCA_938004815.1 uncultured Polyangiaceae bacterium
CGGCGCGCTCGAACGTCTCGATGTAGTCGGCTACCGGCACCACCGCGTTCCACTCCGACTCGGTCACCGCGCTCAGCGACACGTCGAGGTAGCGCGCCGCGATCTCGAGCGCGCTCGACTGCGGCTTCGTCGGGGTGATGCGGGGGGGAGCGCTGCCGACGACGAGCGTCTTCTGCGCCCCGCGCTGCGCCAGCGAGATGATGGGGATCTCGGACTTGATCCCGCCGTCGAGGTAGATGCCATCGCGGTCCTTGCCCGCGATGCGCAGCTCTTCGACGGGCCAGGCGATGAACGGTAGAACGAACGACGCCTCGATGCTCGCGTGGAGCTGAGAGAGGGTCGGGTCCGCGTGCTCGGGCACGTATGGCGTCTGGATCATGCCTCGACGGGGCTGTACGACGGTCGAAGGATCCTGGTCGGTTTGCACGTAGAGCTCACCCCACCGAAAGTCGACCGTCGTGAGGACGAGCTCCATCGTGTTCGCTGGCGCGAGCGGGCCGATGTAGCGGGCGATCAGCTTGCGCAGCCCGTCGAACTCCATGAGCCCCTTCTGATCCCCGGCGACCTCCCAAATGGGACGCGAGTCGACGCAGTACATCGTGCCCTGGTCGACGCAGGTGAAGACGGTCGCGAGGACGCGGCGCGCATAGTCTTGACAGATCGGACCGGTCACGGGGAGCCGGCCCCCGAGGTAGTCCGGCCCGTCTGGCAGCCGGTGGTCGTCTCGGAACGTCTCTGCCGCGGGATCGATGACGCAGGCGTCCTGGTGAAACAGGTCGACCGTCGCGGCGATGATCGCGCCGGCGCTCGTGCCTGCAGCCAGATCGAACCGCGCGGCCTCCGCAGGGATGCCGGAATGGCTCGGATTCCGTCGCCGCCACTCTCGGTAGCGCTCGAGCATCGTCAGCACCCGCCAGGTGACGCCGGCGCTGTAGACGCCGCTCGACGCGCCGCCCTTCACCGACAGCCCGAGCGTCGGCGAGTCGACGCTCGGCTTCCAGCGTCGGGCGGTCAGGTAAGCGGCAGCTTCGTCGAGGGCGCGGTCGAGGCCGCGGACGGCCTGATCGAGCGTCACCACCTCTTCGTCGATCAGCTGCGCAACGTCGATCGCCGCGAGCTCCAGGCCGGCCGAGAGGCGCCCGGCATCGGCGTGGTGCGATGCTGCCGGCGTCGGGCTCTGCCCGACACAGAACGCGCCCTCGCCGAGTCGGATGGGCGGGGCTACACGGTCGTGCAAAACCTGAAAGAGCTCCCTGCGGAAGCACCCCGCGAGCTCGTCGTCCGCGTTCGCGGTCTCCTTCAGGATGGGGCTGGTCGGCCGGCCGGTGCAGGGCAGAGCTGCGATCGGAGTCGTGGACGGCGGCGCTTCGCAGGCTTGGCGCAAGCGAGGCGATACGTTGCGCTGCCGCCGCCGCGATTGGACGAGCTGCCGCACCAGCTTGCGAACCTCGTGGTCGCTCATCCAGGCGGCGGCGGTCGGCCCGGTCGGGGTGCCCTGCGACGCATAGCCGCGCACGAGCGACCGCTTGGCGGTGATGGCGACCCGCTCGATCGCGATGTCGTCGGAACAAAGGTCGGGGTCGGGAAAACTGTCGACCGCCCCGCCGTTGAACTCGGTCAAGAGGCGGTCGGTGTTGATCCCGCGCGTCTTGGTGACGGTGCACGCCCCCGCGACCGTCGCCAGCGCGAGGGTCGCCGAAAGCCATCCCCGAAGTCGTCGTCGCCCCACCGTCGTCGCCTGACAGAACCGTAGCGATCTTTTCTCCGTGTTCGAAGAAACCGGCGAATCGACCGGCGCCGCGCGGTCGCAGCACGGGTTCGACGGAGGTCACCCCGCCGCGTCCGCGTCCATGGGCCATGCATCGAAAGGTCCTCGCTCTCGTCGCCGCGCCTTGGCTGCTCACCGCATGCGGCTCGTCCGCCGCTCGACCCGTCTCGGCGCCGTCGGAGGAGCCGATCGTCTCCTCGCCCCTCGTGCCCCTGCCACCGCCGAGTCCGCTCGCGCTCCTCGCGGCGGCTTCGGGCGCCATTGCGAGCCAGCTCTCGGACCTGCCGTGTCCGCCGCCCAACCTGCCGCCCGAGCTGGCGGGGCGCGTCGACTGCGCGGCGATGAAGCGGTTCGTCGACGCGACCGTGTACGCCCACCGTGACGTCGCGGCCGGGTCGCTGCCGCCCGTCGTCGATCTGCGCGCCCACCGGATGGTCGGTCCGGTCAAGGATCAGCAGGACATCGGCGCGTGCGCGGGCTTCGCGATGACGAGCGTGCTCGACAACGCGGCCCGGCGCGCGGGTCGCGCCGACGTCGTCTCGCCGCTCCACATGTTCGCGACCTACGCGCGCTCCGGCGACGACTTCAGCCGCTCGCTCAAGCACCGTGCGTTCACGACCGAGCCGGTGTGGCCATTCGATTCGGCGCGCGCGTGTCGCTTCGCCGAGGACTACATGGGCACCGAGTGCCTGAGCCGGCACGGCATCGCCCCCGGAAGTGTGGCCGCCGACCCTGCGGTGGCAGCCGAACGCGAGCACGCCGACCGCTCCGGGGTGCTCCGCATCATGGGGTACGAAGAGATGCCGGCCGACCCCGACCAGCTCGCGGTCGTGATTGCCAGCGGCGAGTCGATCTGGGTCGCGTTCCGATTTCAAGGCGACGCGTGGAATGCGCTCAACAACAACGCCGGTAGCCGCCTCGCGTATTACCCGGCCGAGACCGGCGAGATCAGCCACGCCGTCACGCTCGAGGGCTATCGGACGACGCCCCAGGGGCGCGAGTTCTTGCTGCACAACAGCTGGGGCACGCAATGGGGACAGGGCGGCTTTGCCTGGATGAGCGAGGCGATGGTGCGCACCCACTACCATTACGGTTACCGCGCGATGGTGGTCGATGCATCGGTGCCGCCGCCACCACGCATGGAGCCGGGCAGCTGGCCTGCTGTTCCGGCCATCCCGGGGTGGCCGTCGACCCCGGCGTGGCCGGCGCTGCCTGCGTGGCCGGCCGCGCTACCGTGGCCGGCCGCCGTCTTCGGGCCTCAGCGGTAGGGAGAGTCGGCGCGACGCTCGCCGCGCGCCTCGAGGGCCCAGGCGAAGAACGCTTCGAGACCGGGCAGCCATGCGCGAGGATCCTCGTGCCAACCGTTTGCGTGCAGCGTAACCGAGTAGACCGAGACATCGACGGAGGCGAATGACGCGCTCAGGTTGGCCATTGCTTGCGGGAGCTCGCCGTCCTTCGTGTCGGCGAGCGCGGCACGGACCTTCTTCGGCAGCTGCATGGCGGACAGATCGACGTCCCAACGAACACCTGCGGGGTTGCCAGCCCGCCAGACAGCGCGAAGCGTCGCCCGGAGATGGCGTTCGTCTCCGCTCGTGATGCGCGCGCCTACGACGATGCCGTGAATCGCGGGGCGGGTGGGGACGAAGAGGGCATCGTGCGCACGGGCCATGTTCTCCCACGCCGTGCGCTGAGATCGGATGGCGAACGGAATGGGCAGGCCGCTGCGCGGGTCGGCGATCGCCTGGGCGATCGCCTCCGCCCTCTCGACCGCGCGCGTGGCGATGTCGACGTAGGTCTCTTCGGTGTCCCCCTCGACCAGAAAGGTCAGGCCGACGTGGTGGTCGGAGAGGCGCACCTCCGTGGCCTGCTCGGCTCGGTCGAGCACGATCCCGACGAATCGAGCGACTGCGCTGTCATCGACCAGGGGTGCGTCCTCGTCTGGACGTCGCTCGAGCACGAACCGCTCCGCGAACGCCGGGGGCAGCAGGGGTGATCGCGCGAAGTCGAGGAGCCCCTCGGGGCGGAGCGCGATGCCGAGGTCGACGCCGGGCCAATCGATCTCGACGTCGACGGCGATCCGAGACTTGCGCGAGCCGTCGAGCACGCGGACGGTCGCCGGGCCCACTTTGCCCTCGACCAGCACCGGGTGGTCTCCCAGGCCGAGGACCGTCTCGCGGGCCATCGCAGCCGCCAAGAGGCGCGTGCGCTCGTTGCCGACGACGGCGGCGGCCTCACTGGCTTCGACGGTCGAGCCCTCGGGCAAGAGCGTCAACGGAATGGCGAAGCTGGGATCGATGGCCCACGGCACGTCGAGCGAGACGCGCAACACGACGTCGTGATCCAAAAAACCATTGCGAAATGTCGGAGGAAAACCAGCGTCGATCGGCAAGCTGAAGGGAAGGTTGGCCCCGCCCCGGAGCTCCGCTGCGTCGATCCGGTAACCCGTCTCGTGGCCGACGCGGCGGTCCCCCCTGCCGAGCACGATCGTCGCCAGCCCCGTGATCGTGAGCTCGACCGCGTCGAACTTCGCGTCGAGGTCGCCACGCAGCGCGATCGAGCCGTCGATGGTGCCGCCCTGCACGACCTTGGTCGATTGCAGCGATACCTGGATGATGACCGAATCGTGGAATGAAGGTGCCGAGCGGACCACGAGGGGCTCGGCCCGGGCACGCTTGCGCGGAACCCGAACCACCGGCGTGAATGTCGCGTTCGGGTCGATGGCCCAGTCGACGTCTACGCGCGCGGCCAGCTCGTGGACGATCTTGCAGTCTTTGCCCTGGTAAGCCGGCGGCAACCAAGGCGGGATGTCGAGCGTGAACGCGTGGCGGTGCTCGCCGGGCTCGAGCGTGCCGGGGAGGGCCAGGTCGAACCGTTGGTGGAGCATCCGAGCTCGCTTGACCGAGCGGGACTTGCCGGAGCCGTAGCCAGCGCTCGCCTCGGTGATCAGGGCGAGCTCGAACCGTTCGGCGCGCGGAATCGGCGCCTCGGCGGTGAGCACGGCGGTACCCTCCACGGTACGCCCGGCGCGGATGCCGTTGGAGGGCAGCTCGATCTGGAACTTGCAGCGAGGAAAGATCGCCATGGCTCACTGGTGGCGCGAGCCGCTGACCGCGAGCTCTACGGCGATCTTCTCGACGTCGCGCAGCCGGGCGAGCTCGCGCTTGGCCAGATCGAAGTCGGGGCTCTTCTCTTTCTCACCGCGAGCGAGCAAAAAGCGCAGGTAGAGATCCGCCGCGTCGTCGGCGCGGCCGTCCTTCTCGGCCTCTTTTGCGCGGGTGAGGTAGTTGCGGCGGTAGCCGTCGAACGTCGAGACGATCTGGGCCGCGGTGGCGTCGATCGCCGATGCGAGCACGTGCCGCTTGACCTCGGCTTCGGTGGGGAGCAGCAGCGGGTCCTGCTTCGCGACCTCGGAGCAGAGGCCGGGTTGCGCGGGGAACGTCTCGTCCTCGGCCGAGAAGCGCCCGTTGATCGGTTGGTTGAGGACGGCCGACGTGTCGTAGAGGCCCTCGCCGCGCAGCATGCACTCGACCTGGCCCGCGACGCGCACCGTCTCGACCGAGTAGCGGTGCGGGCAGATCTTGTCGACCTCGACCGTCGACGGCGTGGTCTCGAAGGCGCGCTTCTTGAAGTCTGCGTCCGAGCGCTTCGAGGAGAGATCGCTCTCGGCGTTCGACACCTCACGCTTGGCGTCGTCGGCGGCGCGCTCGGCGTCGCGCGCGTCGCTGTCGGCGCGGTCGGCGTCCGACTTGGCCTGGTTGCGGCGCTGCTCCTGGGAGCCGCACGCGCCGGCGTTGCCGCCCGACGACTTGCACGACGAGAGATCGGCCTCGGCGCGGGAGAGATCGTCTCGCGCTTGCTGGGCGCGCCGCTTGGCGTCGTCGCGGGCGCGCTCGGCTGATGGGACGGCGGCCTTGGCCGCGCTCAAGCGGCCCTCGGCCGATCCGAGTGCCGACTGCGCCGCCCGCATCTCGGCCTCGGCCGTCGCGTACTGGGGGTTGGGCTTGTGCTCTTTGCCGCATACGTACTCGCACCGCCGCTCGGCGCGGCTCGACGTGCGGTCGAAGCGGTAGCCGCGGAACACGCCGCCGAGGCGCATACCCTGGAGCTTGAAGCTCTTGTCCTTGGGCTCGGGGGGCATCGACCCCACGACGCGCAGCGGGAGGCTCGGATCGAGCTCGCCCGACAGGACGTCGGCGTTCACGTCGGAGCCGAAATCGTCGGTGCGCTTTTCGCCGTCGAAGTTCTTGAGCGCGACCCAGAAGGTAACCTGGGCGCGAAGGCGGCTGCGGAGGTCATCGGCTCGCGGCCCCGCGACCTCGTGCTTGGGCGCGAACTGGAGCGCCTCGCCGTAGTCGACCAGGGCCAGGCCCAAGCGGCCCGCCTTCTCGTGCTCCTCGCCTCGCTTTGCGGCGGCCTCGGCGATCTTTTGCTTGGCTTCGGCCTCGAGCTGCCGTGCGAGCTCGTCGTCCGGCTCGATCAAGAGGATGTGCCGCGCGAGCTCGAAGGCCTGTTTGAGCTCACCGCTCGCCATGGCGGAGGCGGCGTCCTTGTAGACCTTGTCTTTGGCCATGGCGTAGCCGGCGCGCGCGTCGTCGTTGCCCGGCTCGATCTTGATCGCCTCCCAGAACGGGAGCATCGCCTCGCGGGCCTTGCCGGCCGCGAACAGAGCCTTGCCCTTCTTCACGCGAGCGGCGGCCTGCTCTTTCTTGGCGGCATCGAGCTTCGCACGCGCGTCCTCGTCCTCGGGATCGAGGCGGACAGCTTCGGCGTAGGCCTGGGCAGCGGCGTCCCAGTTGCCGGACGCGGCCATCTGATCACCGCGGTCCATGGCGTCGCGGAAAGCGCCGCCGCAGCCGAGCGCAGCGCAGACGAGGAGCGCGGCGAGCGCGCCTTTCAGATAACGGATGGGCATGACCGACTCGCTATGGTCGTGAGGCTCGCGCGCGTAAAGCCGCGGAGGACGTGGGCATCTGTCGTTTTCGACGGATGAGGTCCCGGGACGCGCGGGTCGGGAGCAGGAATGCGACGTCACTGCCCTGCTTGTGCCAACCTGAGCGGCGCATCCAGCCCGGGCGCCCGCCGTGAGCCGTGCCGCGGCTGGTGCGTGGTTTGCTTTGCCAGCCGCCCGAGGAGATCGCTCATGAACCGATGGACCACTTGCTTGATCCTGGCGGCGCTGGCCGTGCCCAGCGTCGCGCTCGCCGATGTCGCCCCCGAGCCTTGTGAGGGCGCCGACGAAGGCGACGCGTGCGAACAGCCGAACGGCGACGCCGGCGTCTGCGTCGAGCTCGAGGATGCGGGGCTTCGCTGTGAAGAGGACTCGGGGGGCGGATCGTCGGACGAGGGCTGCTCGGCCTCGTCGAGCTCCGCGAGCCGCGCCGCCCCAGGGCTCGCGATCGTGGCCGCTGCCGCCGCCGCGCTGATCGCAGCGAAGCGCCGCCGCAACGGTTGATATGACGGCGATCGGCTGGGTCGAGAGCGTGGTGTCACCTGCGGACGTCGTCCGCAGGCGGCTCCTGCGCGCCCTCGGCCCGGTCGCGGGTCGTCTCGCGGCAGATCGCGAGGCACGGGTCGCCGTCTCGGGCAGCCTGCTGATGCTCTCGGCGTTCGCGCTGGCGCTCGCGCTGCCGCTCTGGGTCCTGGCGCTCGGGCCCGTCGTCCTGGGTGTCCCGCACCTCCTGGCGGATGTCCGCTACCTCTGGGTTCGACCCG
This sequence comes from uncultured Polyangiaceae bacterium, assembly GCA_938004815.1. Lineage (GTDB taxonomy): Bacteria > Myxococcota_A > Polyangia > Polyangiales > Polyangiaceae > Xiheicaenibacterium. The sequence goes on from CALKVR010000539.1 coordinate 7,481, forward strand.
GCCTCCACCGCCGGCCGGCCGCGTGGCTGGCCATCGGGGGGCCGCTCCTCGCGGGGGCGGCCACCGGCCGGCTCGCGACCGGCTTGGTGGCGGCGTGCGGTGCGGTCCTGATCGCCAGGGCGTCGATCGCGCGCCGAGCGATCGGCGTCGGTGTCGTGGCCGGGCTCGCCGTCCTCGCCGAGCTCGCGGGCTCGATCGCCGACGTCGTCTTTGCGCACGCGCACAACGTCATCGCGGTCGGGCTCTGGTGGGCATGGCGCCCGCGATCGCGCGGGCTGCACCTCGCCCCGATCGTGCTTTTCATCGGGCTCGCCGCCCTGATCTTGTTCGGCGTCGGCGACGCTCTGCCGATGGCTTCGTTCGGGCCCTCCGTCCGCTACCACGCGAGCGCGCTCGCCCCTGGCCTCGACGCCACGACCGCGACGCGGCTCGTCGTCTGCTTCTGCTTCGCCCAGTCGGTCCACTACGGCGTCTGGCTGCGTTTGGTGCCAGAAGAAGATCGCGACCGCGAGACGCCGCGCACCTTCGCAGCGAGCGCGCGCGCCATCGTCGCCGAGATGGGCCTCGTGCCCGTCCTCGTCACCGCTGCGCTCTCGCTCGGATTGGTCGCTTGGGCGCTCTTCGATCTCGGGGACGCGCGGGCCGGCTACCTGCGGTTCGCGGTCTTTCACGGTCAGCTCGAGCTCGCGGCGGTGGCCCTCCTCGCGGTCCAGGGCAGCCTGGGCGAGCGTCGATGATCGGCCGGTGGCTGATCGCGTTCGTGTTCACCCAGCTCGTCGAGGTGCCGCTCTACGCGCGCGCGCTTCGGGGCGATCGGCGGCCTCTCCTCGCCACGCTCGCGATCGCCTTCGGCGCGAGCGCCATCACCCACCCCGTCGTGTGGTTCGTCTTTCCCCGGGTGGTCGACGGCTTCTGGCTGCGGCTCGTGCTCTCGGAGGTGTTCGCCGTCCTCGCCGAGGCTGCCTATTTCACGGCGTGCACCAAGATGCCGCGGCCGCTCCTCGTCGCGTTCGCGGTGAACATGACGAGCGTGTCCTTGGGGTTCGCGAGCCGCGCTGCCTTCGGGGTGCCCTGAGCAGCCTTTCGGTCGGGCCTGCTCGAGTCGGGCCGAGGGGTGCCCCGTGCAGGTGGCGAGCCGGCGGTTCGAACACGCAGACCGTGAGCCGGCTCGGCGGCTGAGGTAGCCTGACGCGATGCTCGAGGGGTTTCTGCGTACGACGGCGCTAGCCGGCTGGTCGATTCTCGTCGCCTGCGCCGGTCCGCCGACCTCGTCCACGACGCCGGCGTCGACGGCACCGCCCGCTGCGGCAAGCGTATCGGCTGCGCCCGTCGCCGCGTCGGAGCCTGCGGGGCCGAAACTGCCTCCGCTGCCGCGGCGAACCACCGATCCCTGCGACGTCGGCTTGACGCGCCGTGACCTGGCGAACGGCAACATCCTCCGCGCCTGGCGATCGGTGGAGCACATGAGCACCCGATGTCCCCGGGTAAAGGCCGAGGCAGCCAAGCTGCGCGCGCAGGTGTCGACCGAGCTCGAGGCGGCGCTCCCCCCAGGCAGGACAGCGCTCGCCCTGCTCGAGGATGCGAGGCAGGCACACGCCCGTGGTGAGGCGGTCGCGGGGCGTCGTCTCGCGGCACGCGCGATCGTCGCGCTGGAGAAGGAGTCCGGAGCGAAGCTGGAGGTGGTCGCTCGCCATCAGCCGAACCAGAGCCTGGAGCAGGTCTCCGCAGACGGAGGCACGCTCGTCGTCCGTGAGGTCAAGCCGACCAAGGATCTCATCCGGGACGCCGACACGGTGAAGCTCGTCGGCGCGAACGATCTGAAGCCGCGGATGTTCGTTCACCTACCGCACGCGACGAGGGACATGGCGGTCTCGCCGAACGGAGACGTCTTCGCGGCGCTCGACCTCTGGGGAAAGGTGCACGTCTACCGGGCCGGCACGACCAAGCCCCTCATTTGGCGTGAGCGAAAGGACTCGCCCGACTACGCCGAAGCGATCGCATTCTTCGCTGATGGTCATCGATTGCTCGTCGTCTCGGACGAGCGGGTCAGCGGGCCGGCGGCGATCGAAATCCTCGACGTACGCGACGGAACCAGGAAACCGATGAAGGCGCCGGCGGGGCTGGATCGCGTCGAGCGAGCGTATCTGTTTCCCGACGAGCGGAGCGTGCTCGTGGTGCACGAGTTGGGGAAGACCGCGTCGCGCATCGACTTTCATTCGGGGCGCGTGCTAGGGCGCGCGTCCGGAGCCGGGAGCTTCGACGCGGTCGCCATCTCGCCTGCCGGACGCGTCGCGCTACGTTCTCTGGGCGGGGTGACCATCTGGGAC
>CALKVR010000540.1 GCA_938004815.1 uncultured Polyangiaceae bacterium
CGCCAACGGCATGTCGCTGTTCTTCTCGGGCAAGCTCAAGGTCGCGGGCAACCAGATGCTCGCGATGAAGCTGAAGAAGCTCTTCCAGCTCCAGCAATAGGCGCGTCGCCGCAGCAGAACGCGTGCAGCCGCTCCGCGACATCCGCGTCCTCGATCTGTCCCGCCTCTTGCCGGGGCCGTTCGCGACGCTCGTTCTCGCGGATCTGGGCGCCACGGTCGACAAGATCGAGGAGCCTGGTCAGGGCGACTACCTCCGCCACCTGCCCCCGCAGGTGGCGGAGGGAGAGAACGCCGCGTTCTCGCTCCTCAATCGCGGCAAGCGCAGCGCGATCCTCGATCTGAAAAAGCCCGAGGCGCAGGCCGCGCTCCGCGCGATGCTCGGCACCTACGACGTGCTCTTCGAGCAGTTCCGGCCCGGCGTCCTCGCGCGCCTCGGGCTCGATCCGGTCGCGCTCCGCGCCGAGTTTCCGCGCCTCGTCATCTGCTCGCTCACGGGCTACGGCCAGACCGGCCCGCTCGCCCGCCGCGCCGGCCATGATTTGAACTACCTCGCGCGCGCGGGCGTGCTCGGCGCGCAGGGCCCCGAGAGCGCCCCGCCCCAGGTGCCCGGCTTCCAGCTCGCCGACGTGAGCGGCGGCATGTGGTGCGTGGTCGCGATCCTCGCCGCTCTCCGCCACCGCGATCACACCGGCGAGGGCGCGTGGCTCGACATCGCGATGAGCGAGGGGACGATCCCGTTCGCGACCACCAGCTTCGCGGCGGCCCTCGCCGGCGAGCCCGGCCCGCGTGGCGCCGAGACGTTGACGGGCGGCATCGCGCCCTACCAGGTGTACGAGACCAAAGACGGTCGCGCCGTCTCGCTCGCCGCGCTCGAGCCCAAATTCTGGATGGCCTTCGCAGCCCACGTCGGCATCGAAGCGACCCTCGGCGACCTGCTCGCCGGGCCCCACCAGGCCGAGACGAAGTCGCGTCTCGCAACACTCTTCCGAACCAAGACGCTGGCCGAGTGGACGGCCTGGGCCGCCGACAAGGACTGCCTGCTCGAGCCGGTGCTCACCCCCGCCGAGGCGCGCCACGACCAGCACCTCACCGTTCGGAACGTGTTCTTCGACGTCGGCGGGCGGCCCCAGGTCCGAACCCCGGTCACGCCGCGCGACGTGGCCTTTGCGCCGCCGCCGCGCCACGGCGAGCATACCCGCGCGATCCTCGCCGAGGCCGGCCTGCCGGCCGAGACAATCGAGACATTGGTCGGTCCGATCGGCCAGGCGACCAGGTAGGCGCACCGGCGCGTTTCCTCAAAACCGGCGTTGCGCGGCCGGTCGGCGTGCGGCCAGGGAAATTTCTTCCTCATCGAGCGCACGCCGCAGTGCTAGCTTGGCTGCGTGTCGGACGTCGTGTGCCCTCATTGCGAGAATGCATGCGAGCCCACGCACAAGTTCTGTCCTGTGTGCGGGTTCCCGATCGGCGAAATCGTCAAGGGGAACGAGGACCCGCTGATCGGCTCGACGCTGCCCGGCGGCTACGTCATCCAGGAGCTCGTGGGGGTCGGCGGGATGGGGCGCGTCTACCGCGCCGAACAGCGCGCGCTCGGCCGCACCGTCGCGGTCAAGATCATCCACCCGCACCTGCTGGGCGACGAGAGCGCGTCGGCGCGCTTCATCACCGAGGCGCGCGCCGCGTCGCGCCTCAACCACCCGAACTCGGTCGGCGTGATCGACTTCGGCCGCAACGGCGGCCAGCTCTACCTGGTGATGGAGTTCTTGCGCGGGCGCGATCTGGCTCGCGTGGTCTACGAGGACGGCCTCCTCTCGATCTCGCGCATCGTCGACGTGATGGTCCAGGTGCTCGCGGCGCTCGATGAAGCGCACCACCTCGACATCATCCACCGCGATCTGAAGCCCGAGAACGTCGTGCTCGAGCCGATGCGCTCCGGCGGCGACTTCGTCAAGGTCGTCGACTTCGGGCTCGCCAAGATCCGCGACGTCGGCACCAACATCACGAGCCCCGGCCTCGTCTGCGGCACGCCCGACTACATGGCCCCCGAGCAGGGGCGCGGTGATCCGATCGACGCGCGCAGCGATCTCTACGCTTGCGGCGTCATCCTGTTCCAGCTGCTCACGGGTCGCCTGCCCTTCGAGGCCGAGTCGCCCACGCAGGTCGTGCTCATGCACCTGTCGCAGCCGCCGCCCGACCCGGCCCGCATCGCGCCCGACCGCGAGATCCCCCTCATCATCAGCGAGATCACGCTCAAGGCGTTGGCAAAGAACGCGAACGAGCGCTACCAGTCGGCCGACGAGTACGCGAACGCGCTCAAGTCCGCGCTCGTGACCATCGCCGAGCGCGCGTCGAGCGCGGGGCACGTCTGGGGCAGCGAGAGCCAGAGCTGCACGTCGTGCGGCGCGGTCGTCCCGCTCGGACAAAAGTTCTGCGGCGACTGCGGCGCGCGCGTCCGCAGCCAGTCGACCGTGCGCACCCCCGCCGCCGAGCAGCCGGCGATGGCGCAGCCCGCCCTC
>CALKVR010000541.1 GCA_938004815.1 uncultured Polyangiaceae bacterium
GATCTCGTTCGAGGCGGCCAACCCCCTGTGGCTCGGCTTCACGGTCGTGGTCGGCACGACCCAGGTCGAGGCCACCGTCGACGGCGCCAAGGGCTCGGTGCCCGAGGGCAATCGCCCCGACAACGGCGATCTGGCCGAGGTCGACATCCCCACGAGCGGCCTCGCGGGTGGGTTCAACACCGGCGAAAAGACGGCGGGCGCGTTCGGCGGCTTCGAGGTCGGCGCCACGATGGAGATCTCGGTCGTCCTCGTCGACAACCCGACCGACGACGGCCTCTCGGGGGCGCTGCTCTTCAGCGCGTGGCCGACCGGCGTGTGGTCGCCCACCGGCGGCGGGGCCGTGATGCTCCCGATCGGGATCGGCTACCGCTGGTACTGACAGTGCGGTAAGCTGACGCCCCAGTGGCGACCGGTCCGAAGCTCGACGTCCCGCGGGTGCACGACGACGACGGCCTCGATCCGGACGACGCCGACCTGCCCATCCTCGACGCCAAGTGCGACGACTGCCGGCTCACCGCGCCGCCGACGCGATCGGCGCACACGCTCATCTCGGCCCGGCACGGCTGGCGGGTGACGCGGGGCGAGCTCTCGAACGGCTCGTTCTCGCTGACGTGGTTCTGCCCCGACTGCTGGAAACGCCGCAGCACCGTTCGCTGATCGCAGGCCCGAGGGCCGTTACTTGCCGCAGGCGCGCTTGATGGCGGTCATGAGCGCGTCCTCTTGTTCGAGCGCCTTCGTGAGGGTGTCGTTGCCTTGCTCGATGCGGTTGAGGTCGTTGTCGCGTGCGGCCGCCGCCACCTGGTACGCACCCTTGGACGTGGCGTCGAGCATGGTCACGTAGCGATCGCGCGCCGCGTCGACCGCGTCGTCGTCGATCGTCATCTTCTCGATGTCGGCCTTGGCCGCTGCGGCCGACGAGCCTAGCGCTTCGATCTGCTTGATGCCGTCGCCCACGCTGTCGTCGATCTTCTTCGACTCGGCGACCGCGCGGTCCACGCGCGCGACGAGCGCGTCGCACTGGGCGGTCTTGTCTTTCGGCGCCGCAGCTGCGCTCCCGGAGCCCGCCGGCGCAGTGGCGGGCGACTCGCAAGCGAGGAGACCAAGGGCGACGAGGCAGGCGAGCAACTGCCTCGCCGAATGGGACGGGCCGCGGCGTGAGACCATAGGGCTGTCATCATGCACTCCCGCCCTCGGGACTCAAGGGGTGGCTGCCGTCTCTTCGAGCTCTTTGCCCCGGGTCTCGGGGAACCGAGCGAGGATGACGCCGAGCGCGATGACGGGGAAGATGCCCGTCGCGCTCACGGCGACGCTCCAGGACGTGCGCTCGGCAGCCCAGCCCACCGCGACGGGCGCGAGGACGTAGCCGATGCGCCCGAGGAGGTTGTTCGCCCACGCGAAGGCGTCGGCACGGATCGCGGTGGGAAAGAGCTCGGCGTTGTAGGCGTTGAGGACGGTCAGGATCGCGGTCGTGCCGAAGATCGCCACCGTGAGGGCGGCGGTGAGCCCGATCTGGTTGGCGAAAATGTACGCGCCGGCCGTGCCGGTCGAGGTCGCGATGAAGATGAGCACCGCGCTCCGCCGGCGGCCCCACACGTCGAGCATCTTGCCCGCCAAGAACACGAGCGGGAGCGCGCCCACGGCCGCGATCGTGATCGCGAGACCCGCTTGCCCCTCGGTCATGTTCCGCTCCTTGAGGGCGAAGTCTTTCCAGAACGTGATCGCGGTCTGCGTGCACACGTAGGCGAGGCCCCAGACCAGCGCGACCTGAAGGACGCGCTGCCGGTAAGGGCCGCGCAAGATGTCGAAGAACCCGGCCTTGGGCTCGCCGGCCGCGCGTGCCTCGAAACGCTTGGTCTCGCGCATCCCGCGGCGGGCAAAGGCGACGAGCACCAGCGGCACCGCGCCCACGAAATAGATCGTCCGCCAGCCCCACGGCAGCTGCAAGAGGAGCGGCACGACCCCCGCGCAGACGATGGCCCCCAGGCTGGACGACGCCTGGATGATGCCCATCGCGTGGCCGCGCTCGGCGGCGGGGAACTCTTCGGCGGCGATGACCAGCGAGATCGCCCACTCCGCGATCAGAAAGACGCGCGCCGTGAGCTGGGCCGCCGCGAACAGCCACACGTTGGGGGCGAGCCCCGACACCAGCGAGGCGACGGTGTAGCCGGCGATGGTGACGGCCAGCGCTCGCTTGCGGCCCCAACGATCGGCGCCCCGCACGAGGAGGTACGCGATCATGGTGCCCACGTTCACGACCGTGACGAGCGCCCCGCCCTCGAGCTTCGACAGAGAGAAATGATCGCGCAGCGTCGGCAGCAGCTGCGAGAGCGCGAGAAAGTCGTACCCCTCGAAGAACGACGCGACGCTCAGGAAAACGAGCAGCCGCCGCTTGTAGCCGTCGTCGTTGGACACGCTGGGCGAGACAAGCGCATCCGAACGCGAGCCGCAAGGTCGCGCCCCTCTGCCGGCCTGGCCCGCGGCCCTGCCCGAGGGGGTCGAGGATCCCTTCGGCC
>CALKVR010000542.1 GCA_938004815.1 uncultured Polyangiaceae bacterium
ATGATGGAGGGCTCGCTCGGGATGTTCGCGCTCTCCCGCAACGTCGTGCCCTCGGTGTTCGCGGGGCTCATCGTCGTCGCGGCGCTCGCGGCGTGGCCCCGGGCCCGCGGCGCGCTCGGTGATCGCGGTATCGGCGCCGGGCTCGCAGGCGCCGGCCTCTTCTCGGCAGCGCTCGCGGTGACCACGCTCGGCCAGCCCCCGTCGACCGCGCTCGCCCTCTTGGGGCCGACGTCGTGGCCGGAGGCGTGGGCTTGCCTGACGAGCAGCTGCGAACCTCGCATGCACCTGGCCGATGCGCCCACCGATAGGGAAGCAGTGGCTCGCGGCGCCGCGATGCTCGGCTGGCCACCGCCCCCGAGCGCCGTCTCCCCGCACCCGTTCGCGCGGCCGTTGCCCGCCGACGAGACGGGGGCCGTCCCCCTCGTACGCGATCTCGACGCTCTCTCGGCCGCGCTCGCGAGCGGGCTGCCCGACCATCTCCATGTCTGGCACGTCGCGCTCGAGGGCATGCGCGCCGACGACATCCACGCGCTGTCTCCAGCTGCACCCGCCGAAGCATCACCGTTCCTCGGCTCGCTCTACGCCGAGGCCGACGCCGGGACGCCGGGGGTGCTCGCGGCGCGTCGGGTCTGGACGGCCGGCGTGCGCACGCCCCACGGGCTCGCCGCGCTGCTCTGCGGGCTCGGCACGCTGCCCTACGGGCTCGCCCTCCCGCGCGACCTCGACGGCGCACCGGTGCGTTGCCTACCCGACTTGCTCGCCGACGCGGGGTTCGAGCTCGGCCACGCCTACGGCGGCGCGCCGGGCTTCGATCGCATCGGAGACTTTCTCGCCGGCCACGGGAGCCTCTCGCTCCTGAGCCCGGCCCAGTTGAGCGGCCAGCTGCCGCGCGGCGCGTGGGGCGCCTCGGATCGCGCCGTGTTTCGCGCTGTCGTCGCCGAGGTGGCCGAGCGACCCGCCCAGAGCTTCACGTTCATCCTGACGTTGTCTCACCATCACCCGTTCACGCGCCCGGACGACATGCCGGCCGAGGTCGCGGAGCGGGCCCGAGCCGCCTACGCCGCCGCGACCCCGCGCGCCGATCGAGAGGACGCGAGAAGGCTCGCCACGCTGGCGTACGCCGACGCCGCCCTGGCCGGGCTCTTCGACGACCTACGAGCCGACGGTCTACTTGACGACAGTATCGTCATTATTACGGCCGACCACGCCATCCCTGATCGTCGGCTTTGGGCGCATCGTGACGGCGCCCTACCCGAGCCGGCCGCGCGCGCCGCCATCCCGCTCGTGGTGTGGATCGCGCCTGCGCTATTCGATCGGGCGGTCGATCCCACCGAGGCGCGCCGGCTCGCGGTCGCGGCGCACCGCGCGCTCCGCGACGCGCCGCTCTCCCAGAACGACATCCCCACGCTCGTCCTCGCCTTGCTCGGGCGGTCGCGAGCGATCGCGCGGCTCGCCGACGAGCGGAGGTGGCACACGATGGGCGGTCAGGCGACGAGCCCCTGGTACCGGCCGCCCGGGCCGGCGGGCACGCGCACGCACGGGATCCACGCGGGCACGGCGCTCTACTTCGTCGACGCCGACGGGAACCGCACCGCGCCCGACGAGCCCGCCCCTCTCGTCGCGAGCCCGGGGCGCGCGCGCGACGTGACCCCGAGCCTGGCGCCGGCGGCGGCGCCGCTGCGCCTGCTCTTCGAGACGCGTTAGGAGCCCGGGCTCCTTAGGAGCCGGCTTCGATCGGTGTCGCCTCTCGCAACAGCCGCGCGCGAAGCCGCTTGGCCACCGCGAACGACTGCGCCATCTCCGTGGGCTCGACCACCCAAGCGCGCGCTTCGAGCGCGTCGGCGAGGAGCTCGGCCCGCTCGGTCCCGATGAGGGTGACGACGCTCGTCGGATCCAGCTTGAGGAGCAGGCTCGCGTGCAGGCCCGTGCCCGACGCGATGGCGGTGTCGAGCTCGTCGGCGGCCTCTCGGTTCGGCCCGTGTCCCCCCTTGCCGATGGCGCGCGCGATGGCCTCGGCGAGGAGTTGGATCTGACGCTCGAAGTAGTCGAACCGGTAACTCACGGGGCGAAGGAACCCGCGAGCCCGCGCCGCTATTCCCGGCGCGGCTTCTCGTCGAGCATTTCTCGCTTCGCCTTCTCGGGGTCGCGAAACACGTCCAAGAGCTCGCCCCCGCCGAGCGAGCGGAGCACGCTCTCGTCGGGTTTGTCGCCCTCGGTCAACGCCGCGACGACGACCGCGGCGTCCTTGGAGCGCTGAAGCGCGAGCTCGCGCATCGCGGCGATCTTCTCTCTCTCCGAGTCCGAGAGCGCGACCGTCGCGACGAAAACCACGCGCCGACCGTCGCGCTCGATGTGCGCCTCTTCGATCGCCTTCTGCCCGCTCTCGTGCAGCGCCACGAGGTAGTCTCGCTCGACGCGCTTCTTGTCCTCGTCGACCTTCGGATCGGCGTCATCGCCCATCGCCTTCAGGCGATCTTTCAGTGCCGCGTGCCACTCTTTCAGATCGAGCAGGAGATCGATCGCCTCGGAGTCGCCGGCCGCGAACAGATCGAGGCGGAGCTCGCCCCCCTCGAAGCCGACGGCGTCCCCCAGCGTCCAGCGCGCTTCGTATTTGGCCACCGTCTGCAAGAGTCGCTCCAAGATCTCGCTGATCTCTTTGTCCTCGGTCACGTGGCGGCCGAACCCGGTGTGGAACACGAACCAGTCGTTGAACGCCTCGTGGGTGCCGATCTCGGCGTACGGGTAGCGACGAACCTGGGCCGCGAGCTCCTCCCAGGTCTCGGGCTTGTCGATCTTGTTCGACGCCTTGGGCGAGAAGTCGCGCCCGAAGAGGCTCAGCCCGGCGTACGCGCCCCCCACCCAGAAGCGCGTACCCTCGAGGTGCGCGGACGCGGCGGCGTAGTCGGCGCACCCCTCGTCTCGACGTCTGTCGGCGTCATCGGGCATCAGGCAGTGCGTCGCCCCGAGCCCGCCGCGATCGCGCGCCTCTTTGAAGCGCTTCGACGTGTCCGGGAGCTTGTCGACCGCGATCGGAAACAGCGCCAACTGGACGAGCCGAGGAGGCGGCGGCTTGGCGGCATCCTTGTCGGTGGGCTTCGGCGCGAGCGGGCTGTCTCGCTTTTCTTCGGGGAGCTTGACCACCACCCGGTACACGACGCGCCCCTCGCGCTGCTGGCCGAGCGCTCGCCCGCACGCGAGAGCAGCCGAGAGCTGCCGCCGCTCGACGAGCGCATCCGCGAGCGCAAAGCGGCTCGACTTGTCGCTCGGCCGCATGAGCAACGCGAACACGTCGGTGCCGCCGCACAGCATCTTGGACAGGTGAGACCACCCCGCTTCGGGTGGCAGCTCGCCGTCGTGGAGACCCGTCGAGTAGACACCACCGTCATCTCGACTGAACGCGACCGTTCCCTCGGGCAAGCTCCTGACGTCGAACGGCAAGACGGGCGCGGGGCGCGATCGATGCCAGAGCCACCCGCCCGCCCCGCCGGCAGCGAGGACGCCGAGCCCGACGAGGAGGCCGACGACAAGGCCGGTGCGCCGCGGCTTCGGTCGCGCCTGCGTCGGCGGCTCGGCGCCTCCCGCGTCCAGCGGCGCCGGAGCAGCGGGCACGCTGGGCGCCGACACCCTGAGATCGGGCGAGCTCGCCCCCGACGGGCGGCCGATCTCGGGGATGCTCGGGAGCCGAGGAGGCGGCAGGTTCGGCACGCTCGGCATGCTGCCGCGCACGGGCTCGGGCGCCGGCGGCGGGGCGCTGCCGGTGGCGTAGGGGTCGGTCAGGGCCGGCGGGTCCTTCCGCGACATTCGGGGGCCAGGCTAGCAGAACGCAGCGCGCAGGCGCCCGGGCTCGTCGGTGATCAACGCATCGGCCCCGAGCTCGAAGGCGCGGCGCCCCACGACCAGATCGTTGACGGTCCAGACGGAGACGAAGCGGGGCCCCTTGCAGAGCCGCGCCATGGTCCGCGGCGCGACGAGCGTCAGGTGGACATGTACCCCGTCGGCCACGACGCGGGCGGCGAGGAGCGCCACGTCCTGATAGGCCGACCGATGCACCAAGAGCGCGTGGGCCGGGCCGGGCTGCCTCGCGCGGTGGGCGCGTAGCATCCCCGGATCGAAGCACGACACGACGAGCTCGAGTCCCCGTCCGGCGTGCTCGATCGCCTGCGAGACATCGGCGACGAGCCCGTCGCGATCCGGAACGTCGTGCTTCATCTCGACGTTGACCCCGACCGCTCGGGCGCGCGCGAGATCGAGGGCCGCACCGAGATCCGGCACGTCGATGCCCGACACCGCACGCAGCTCGCTCAGCG
>CALKVR010000543.1 GCA_938004815.1 uncultured Polyangiaceae bacterium
GGGCATGACGCCGAGCTCGCCGCGCGCGATGAGCGGCTGCGGGCCGAGGAGCGCATAGTCGAAGAGGGCGTCGCGGAGGCCGGTGCGGTCGGTCGTCTCGTGGATCGGCATGCCGTCGGTGTCGGTGCCGATGATCTCGATCGTCGCGCCGTCGATCGGAAACCCGCGGTCGTCGCGGACGTCGCCCACGATCGCGCCGCCACGCAGCAGCGGTATCGTGACGTCGTCGTCATCGAGCTCTTCGCCGCCCAAGATCCGCGGGACGAACCCGTCGGCGCGCGCGGTGACGGTGGCGACGCCCTCGCTGATCGGGCCGATGAACGCGCGCCCGTCCTTGTTGGTCCGCGCCTCGAGGGGGAAGGCGCTGAGGCCCTCCTCGACCAAGACGACGTCGGCGCCCTCGACGGGCGGCGGCTCGGGGCGGTCGTCACGCGGCGGCCCGTCGGTCACCTGAACCGCGATGAATCGGCCCTCTTCGAGGTGCAGAGTCCGCTCGACGATCTGGCCGCGTGACACCGGAACCGAGAGATCGGTCTTCGATACCTTGTCGCCCAGGCGTGCCTTGAGATCGAAGACGCCGGTGTTGAGCCCGACGATCGTCGCCTGCCCGGCCGCGTCGGCCTGGGTGGTGCGCGCGGGCCAAACACCCGGGCCCGAGAGCCAGATGTCGGCGAAGGGCGCCGGCTCGCCGTCGACGTCGAGCACCGTCACGTCGAAGCCGCCGAGGCGCTCGAGGCGGATCTCGAGCACGCCACCGGGGTAGATGCCCGATCGCGTGACCGGATCATAGCCGGTCGCCACCGCGGTCACGTTCCACGGAGCCGGCCCGAGGCGGTCGAGCGAGGCGCGCCCCTCGGGATCGGTGCGGGCCAGGTGCGGCAAGGGATCGGTCGACGCGACCGACACCTCGGCGGCCGGGATCGGCGCCCCGGTCTCGTCGACCACCTTGACCGCGAGCGCGCTCGCGGGGCGGAGGGCGAGCGTTACGTCGCGCGGGATCTCGTTGGTCAGGATCACGCGCGTCGAGGCCCGGGTGTGCCCTTGCCCGTAGGCGACGACCCACGCCTCACCGCGCGGGAGAGCGTCCCAACGAACCTCGGACGCGTCGTGGAACTTCTCGCCCGCAAAGAAGACCCTGCCATCGCCGGCGACCGCGAACACACGAACGACCGCCCCCGCGTACGGGTGCCCTTCGGCGTCGACGACGTGCGCGATCAGCGCCGCGTCGCCGGTGGGCGCAGCGGGCGCGGTGACGGCGGGCAGGCGAGGGCGGCGCGGGCCCGCGTCACGCAGCGTCGCGGTGAAGAGGAGGCACACCGCGGCGGCGAGGATGACGAGGAGCCGATCGAACCAGTGCGCGCTCGAGGGTGCGCCGGCCGGCCCGGGCGCGGCCGGCGACGGCCCCGCGACGAGCGCGCGAAAGAAGGCGATGACGCGCTGCGAGGGCAGGAGCACGCGCAGCCCTCGAACGTCAGCCCGATGAGCCGCGTTGCGCCGTGACGACCGCGAGGATCTCGTCGTCGTTCAGGTTGCGAGGCATGGTCTTGGCTTTGGCGAGGATCGCATCGACGAGCTCCTTGGACGGCTCGATCTTCCGCTGGCGGAGCCAGTAGTTGACGTTCGAGGCGCCCGACATGAACCCAATGCAAATCTCTTGCTCCCGCCCGAACATTCCCGCCGGCACACCGGAATAGATGCGGTCGGCGAGCCACGCGTCGCCCTTTTGTTGGGCCTTGATGATGGCGGCGGCGTGCACCCCGGTGGCGGTGCGGAACGCGTCGCGCCCGACGAGGGGGTAGTTGATCGCGACGTCCCACCCCACCGCTTCGGCGGCGGTGTTGCAGTAAGCGAGCAGGTGCGTGAGATCTTGATCCTCGAGCATCCCCAGGAGCTTCAGGTTCAAGAGGATGAGCTCCATCGGCGCGTTGCCGACGCGCTCGCCGATGCCGAGGGCGGTGCCGTGCACGCGGTCGGCGCCCCACTCGAGCGCCCACACCGCGTTGACGAGCGCGAGGCCGCGATCGTTGTGCCCGTGCCAGTCGATGCCGACCTTGGCGCCCATGCCCGCGACGAGGCTCTTGGTGAAGTTCAGCAGGTTGCGCACGCCGTCGGGCGTCGCGTGGCCGACGGTGTCGCAGAGGCACAGGCGCGATGCGCCGTGATCGATCGCGACCTTGAAGAGCGTCGCGAGCGCCTCGGGCCGGGTGCGCGTCGTGTCCTCGGTGACGTACGCGACCGGCAGCCCTGCCTTGACCGCGACGTCGATCGCCTCGGCCGAGCGCTTGGCGATCAGATCGACGTCCCAGTCCTCGGCCAGCTGGCGGATCGGGCTCGAGCCGATGAAGGCGTAGACCTCGACCGGCATTCCCGCGCGCTGCGAGATTTCGATCATCGGGGTGATGTCGCTGACGACGGTGCGACCTGCACAGGCGACACCGAGGTTCAGCTTGCTCTGCGTGATCTCGCGGCACATCGTCAGCACGTCGTCGAACGCGCGCTTCGAGCTGCCGGGCAGCCCGATGTCGGCGACGTCGATGCCGATCTTCTCCATCAGGTGGAGCAGCTTGAGCTTGTGCTCGATGCCCGGGTCGGTGACGCTGGGGTTCTGCAGGCCGTCGCGGAGCGTTTCGTCGAAAAACGTCACGCCCTCGGGAATGAGACGGCCCTTTCGACCGATCTCGTTCCAGTCGTAGATCAACTCCTGGCTCCGCGTCTCTCCGCCGCTGGACATGATTCAGTATACCTCGTCGGATAGCCCGTGGCCCGCGGCCCGCTTGGCCCTAATCTGGGGGAGCTCCCATGTGGCAGTCCCTTCCCGAATTCGGAACCGGTGTTCTCTACGCCATCTTGGTCGCGGCGGGGTATTCGTTCGCCCTCGCGGTCCTGGCGGCGTCGGGTAGGCCGCGCATCCTCCAGGCCGCGCGCCTCGGCTCCTACGGAACCATCGCGCTCGTCGGTCTCGCCGTCCTGACGCTCTGTTACGCCTTCGTCAGCCACGACTACCGGCTCTCGTACGTCAGTCGCTACAGCGACCGCTCGATGAGCACGGTCTACCAGATCGTCGCGCTCTGGGGCGGCCAAGACGGCTCGATGCTCTGGTGGCTGTTCCTGACGTCCGTGTTTTCGGGCGTCTGCATCCGCTGGCTGGGCCGGCGGTACTTGGAGCTGCAGCCGTACGTCATCGCGACCTTGATGAGCGCGGTGATTTTCTACTCGATCTTGATGATCTTCGCCGTGAACCCGTTCGCGGTGAACCTCGGCGGGGCGCCGGTCGATGGCCAGGGGCTGAACTACCAGCTCAGAAATTTCTACATGATCATCCACCCGCCGAGCCTCTACATAGGCTTCACCTCGGCGACGGTGCCCTTCGCGTTCGCGATCGCCGCGCTCATCACCGGCCGGCTCGACTCCGAGTGGATCAACGCGACGCGCAAGTGGATGCTGTTCTCGTGGCTGTTCCTGTCGATCGGCAACGGCCTGGGGATGCTGTGGGCGTACGAGGAGCTCGGGTGGGGCGGCTACTGGGCCTGGGACCCGGTCGAGAACGCGGCCTGCCTGCCGTGGTTCACGGCGAGCGCCTACGTGCACT
>CALKVR010000544.1 GCA_938004815.1 uncultured Polyangiaceae bacterium
CGAGGATGACGAGCGCGGGCACCACCAAGAAGCCGCCTCCGGCGCCGACGAGACCGGTCACCGCGCCGACGACGAGCCCCTCGATGAGGATTTTCCAGAGCGGCTGCCGGATCGCGTCGCCACCCTCGCTCTCGGGCGTCGCCTTGGGCTTGCGCATCATGGCCGCGGCCGTGACGGCCATCATCAGGCCGAAGGTCCCGAGCAGGATGGCAGGCGGGATGTAGCGCGCGACCCGGCCCGCCGCGAACGCTCCGACCATGCTCGCCGCTCCGAAGAGCGCGCCCGTCGCGTAGCGCACCCGGCCCGCCCGCGCGTGCGGAACGAGCGCCGCGATGCTCGTCGCGCCGACCACGAAGAGCGAGGTCGCGATCGCCTGGTGGGCCGGAAGCCCAGCGGCGTAGACGAGGATCGGCACGGTGAGGATCGAGCCGCCGCCGCCGAGGAGGCCCAGCGAGACGCCGACCAGGACGGCGAGGAGGGCGGGGACGAGGAGGGCATGCATGGCTGCCTGATGAGCAACCCCCGTGCCGACGCTCGGAACGCTCGAAGCGCGGCCGATGAAACGGATCGCAACGCCGAGCGTTGCGTCGTGAAACGGTGATGAAACGTTTCGAATCGCGCGTGCAACGCGCGCGGGCGGCATTACGTTGGCATGGCTGGTGCAGTTGGTACCGGCGAAGGACTCGCCAGAATGAACTCTCAGATGACAGACGCTCTGTTCGGCCTCGCTGGAGGCGTGATGATCGGAACGGCGTCCGCGCTGTACCTCGCGACGCATGGTCGCGTCGCGGGGATCTCCGGCATCGTCTCGGGCGTGCTCGAGCGGGCCGCCGACTGGCGCGCGCGAGCGGCCTTCGTCGCGGGTCTCGTGGTGACGGGCGCTCTCCTCGCGCGAGCGGTCCCGTCGCTCTTCGAGGGGCCGGGCGTCTCGCTGCTGCTCGTCGCCGTCGCCGGCCTCTTGGTCGGCTTCGGCACGCGCCTGGGCAACGGCTGCACGAGCGGCCACGGCGTGTGCGGCACGAGCCGCCTCTCCGTCCGGTCGATCGCCGCGACGATGACGTTCATCGCGACCGGCGCGGCGACGGTGGCGCTCGCCCGCCACTTCGGGGGTGCGTCATGAAGACGCCGCGCTCCCTCGCCGCGGCCTTCGCCGCGGGCGCGCTCTTCGCCGCCGGCCTCGCGACGTCGGGGATGACCAAGCCGTCGAAGGTCCGAGGCTTCCTCGACTTTGGCGGCGCGTGGGACCCGGCGTTGCTCTTCGTCATGGGCGGCGCCGTCACCGTGTACTTCGTGCTTCACCGCTTGGTGCTGAAGCGGCCGGCGCCCCGCTTCGACTCGAAGTTCCACTTGCCGACACGCAAGGACATCGACGGGCGCCTCCTCACCGGCGCCGCCATCTTCGGCGTGGGTTGGGGCCTCGGCGGCTACCGCCCGGGCCCGGGCCTCGTCTCGGTGGATCCAGCGAGGCGTCGACATCGCCGTATCGCGCCGCGACCACAAGCAAGCCGAGCCTCGGCAGGTCTCCAACTCTCTTCAGAGGACATCATGAAAATCGAACCGTTCTACGATCCCGCTACGTACACGCTCACGTACGTCGTCTTCGACCCTCAATCCAAGGACGCCGTCGTCATCGACTCCGTCCTCGACTACGACCCGCTCGCCTCGCAGACGAGCACCGCGTCGATCGAGAAGGTCGCAGCCTTCTTGAAAGAGAACGGCCTGCGGGTGCACTACGCCCTCGAGACCCACGCCCACGTCGAAGCCGGCCACTTCGCCAAGGCGGGCATCCCCTCCGCCGCCGACCACCTGAGCGCGGCCCCGTGGCTGAAGCGACGCTTCGAGGCGCGGAGCGTCATCGGGGAGCACATCCGCGAGGTCCAATCGACCTTCAAGCCGATCTTCGACCTGCCGGGCGACGTCCCGACGGACGGCTCGCAGTTCGATCGGCTCGTCCGTGACGGCGAGGTGATCGAGGCTGGAACCCTGCGCGTCGAGGTCATCGCGACACCCGGCCATACCCCGGCCTGCGTCACCTACAAGATCGACGACGCCGTCTTCACCGGCGACGCCCTCTTCATCGAGGACTACGGCACCGGCCGGTGCGACTTTCCACGCGGCTCGGCCGAGGCGCTCTACACGTCGGTGCACGACAAGCTCTACGGGCTGCCCGACGCGACGCGCGTGTTCGTCGGGCACGACTACCAGCCGGGCGGCAGGGCGCTGCGCTACGAGACGACGATCGGCAAGTCCAAGTCGGCCAACATCCAGCTCAAGGCGGAGACGACCAAGGAGCAGTTCGTCAAGTTCCGCACCGAGCGAGACGCGACGCTGGCCCAGCCGCGGCTGCTCTTTCCGAGCGTGCAGGTCAACGTCGACGCGGGGCGGCTCCCCAAGCCACACGCCAATGGCATCCGGTACCTGACGATCCCGGTCAACCTGAAGAAGCCGACGTCCGACGACGGGACGGCGTCATGAGCGCGCAACCAGCCATGGGGCGCTCGTATCCCGAGATCACCGTCGAGGAGGCGCGGCTGCTCATCGGCGAGGCGCGGTTCGTGGACGTTCGTGAGCCCGACGAGTACGTCGGCGAGCTCGGTCACATCGCTGGCGCCGAGCTCGTCCCGCTCGCGAGCGTCGCCACCGCCGCCGCCGCTTGGGATCGCAAGAAGCCGCTCGTGCTCGTCTGCCGGTCGGGCGCTCGCTCGGGCCGCGCCGCGGCGGCGCTCTTCGCGAACGGCTTCAAGCAGCCGATCAACATGGTCGGCGGCATGCTGGCCTGGAACGCGAGCGGGTATCCGGTCGAGCGAGGGGGAGGCAAGCGATGACCATGCAGCCGCACCTCTATTGGAACGGGATGCTCCGGCGAACGGTGTTCGGCGGGTGCGACCCCACTCGGGTCCTCGGACCGGCGCTCTCGGCGGCGGGGTTCGATGCCGATGCGATACGGGCGGTCGAGCTCCCGCTGCCCGCGCTCGCTCGCGCCGGCGCGATGGGCGTCGCCGTCACGAGAGAGTGAGCCGCTCCCGGACGGTGCCGCAACACGAAGCCTTCGAGACAAAGGGGTCGCGGTCGGCCGGCGTATCGCCCGGTGTCGGCAAATTCACGCCGAGGAAAGGCTCGAACATGAAAGACCGCGAAGCTGCCCGCCTGTCGGGAGCCGCTCTCCTGCTCTCCATCCCGCTGCTCGTTGGCGTTGCCTGCAACGAAGCGGCCGGCCCAACGCTCTCTGCGACGACCGACGCGGGGCTGGAGGCGCTCGGGATCGCCGATGTGTCGGTCACCGACGAGGGGTACGCGCTCTTCGACATCGACGGCGAGCGCGTGGGTCTGGTCGTCGTCGACGACCGGGGCAGCTTCGCGTCGGAGCTCGACGCGCGGAAGACCGTGGTTCGATCGGATGCGTCGTCGCTCGCGCTCCGCTGCGACGACGAAGACTATGCGGCAGCGTGGGTCGACGGGGTTTGGGTCGAGTCGTCAGGCTCGGGCGCTGCTCCCGACGAAGCATGTTTGCGGGCCGTCGAAGCCGGGCGTCTGATCGCGACGGATGTCGCCGGAGAAGACGCGCTGCCCGAGCCTCAGATGGCGGGCTGCAGAACACGCACGACATGGGTATGGGGTACGGGAAACTGCGATTCCTGCTTCGACGCCCTGCCCGGGGGCTGCGTTCCTGGGAGCACGACCTGCCAGCAGCAAACGTCCTGCTCCGACGGTTGGGCGACGACGTCTTGCACGATGACGGCGTGCAGCCCGGCGATCTAGGGCGACCGGAGGGTTGGCGACTTTCGCGGCGTGTCCTGGGCCGAGCTCGATCCGCCGTGAGCCCGAGCCACGCAGGCTCACTTCTTCGTGTACGTCAGCGTGTAGACGAGGTCTTTGGGCAGTTGCGTGGAGTGGACGCGGACCCGCATCGCCACCGTGCTCTCGGCGAGCGAGAACGCGTTCGTCCGGCCTTTGTCCTCGCCGGTGAAGATCTGGTCGATGCGCAGCGGGCGAATCGCGTAGCGCATCTCGAGCTCGTCGCCGGTGATGCCCTTGACCTTCACGCGACCGCCGTCGCGGGGGCCCGTGTGCGAGCGGGCGTCCATCTTCACGGTCAGGTTGGTGGCCGTGGCCGCGAACGCGAGGACGTCGGCGATCGGGTTGGCCGCTTTGAGCTTGTCGCGCGCGATCCCGCGGATGATGACGTTCATGCCGGCCACGACGTCGTCGATCGCCTTGTCGCGGAGCTTGCGCTCCTTGTCGCCGCCTGCGTACTGGTAGGCGCCGAGGAACGCCGTCACCGGGTCCTCGCCGGCGCGGCTCGGAGCGCTCAGCGTGAAGAGCCCGGCGCCGATGGTCATCGAGTGGAGGAACGCTCGTCGGGTCGTGGGCATGTCTGCGCGAAGGCAGGCGCTGTGCCACCAGCCGTGGTGCGCATGCGACTTGCACACGGCGTCGCGTGGGCAAGCGACGTCATCGCGGGCGCGTGGCCTTGGTCCTCGGGGCGGGCGGCCCCGTCGGCCACGCGTACCACGCGGGCGCGTTGAAGGCGCTCGAAGAGGGGCTCGGTTGGGACGCGCGCGACGCAGATCTGGTCGTCGGCACCTCTGCGGGGGCCCAGGTCGGCGCGCTCCTCCGCGCGGGTCTTGCGGCAGGCGATCTTGCTGCGCGGGCGGCGGGCGAGGAGCTGAACGCCGAGGCCGGCGCGATCGCGAGGCACTTCATCCGCCCTTGCCATCGAACGCCCGACCCGCGCCTGCCGCGCAGCTTTTCGCCCGCGTCTCCTGGGATGCTTCTCGCCTCGTTGCGCCGGCCCGGGCTCCTGCGCCCTGGCCGCATCCTGTCGGCGCTCTTGCCCGAGGGGCGCGTTCGCCTCGACGCCCAATCGGAGGGGCTTCGAAGCTTGTTCGGCGACGCGTGGCCGGAGCGCGATCTGTGGATCACGTCGGTGCACCTCGATAGCGGAGAGCGCGTGGCCTTCGGGGCTCCGGGCGCGCCGCCGATCGACGTCGGCACCGCGGTGACGTGCTCCGGCGCCGTGCCCGGCGTACACGCAGCGGTCCGCTGGGATGGCAGGCGGTACGTCGATGGCGGCGTCGCGTCGGCGACGCATCTCGATCTCCTCCCGCCTCAGGGCTTCGACACGGTCATCGTCAGCTCTCCGCTCTCGATGTTCTCGATCATGCGGCGGGGCCTGTGGCGCGACATCGGCGCGCTCCAAGGTACGACGAACGTCGTCGCGCTCGAGCCTTCCGGTGCTGCGTTGCGCGCGATGGGGCAGAACCCCATGGCGCTCGAAAAGAGCCCGCTCGTCGTGAAGGCGGCCTACGAGAGCACGCTCGGCTGGCTGGAGCGCGGAGGCCACGAGCGGTTCGTCGGCCTGTTCTGAGCCACCACTGTCTCAACCCAGCTCGACGACGACGGGCGCGTGATCGCTCCCGAGCACCTCTTTGCGCACGACGCAGCTCGTGACCCGTGTGGCGAGCGCGGCGCTCGCAAGCACGAAGTCGATGCGCCACCCGACGTTCTTGTCGCGCAGGTTTCGCCATGGCGCCCACCATGTAAAAAGATCCTTCGCGTCGGGGTGGCGGTCACGGATGACGTCGACGAGCCCGGCGTCGATGGCCTGACGCAAGAGCGCGCGCTCGTCCGTGCGCTGGCCGATCGCGCCCGCCTTCACCTGGGATGGGTGCAGATCGGCGTCGGTGAGCGCGCGGGCCTGGTCATGAAC
>CALKVR010000545.1 GCA_938004815.1 uncultured Polyangiaceae bacterium
GTACTTCATCCGCGTGACCGGCGGAGCGAACGAGCCCGATGGCCCGCTCGCGCCCTTCTTCATCTACGCGCACGGCATCACGCAGTCGAACCCCCTCGAGCAGCAAGAGGTCACGAACAGCGTGCAGGCCACGCCCGAGGTACTGAGCCATCCGCCGATGAACACGAACCAGTACTTCGTCAGCGGCCACCTCGGCGTCGCCGACGTCGACCACTTCAGCCTGGCGGTCGAGGCCCACACGACCCTTATCGTGGTCTGCAGCGGCGAGCGCTCGGGCTCGGGCGTCCGCGGCCTGATGGCCGAGGTCATCGCGGGCAGCAACGGCGCGATCCTCGACAGCGGCACCGAGACCAGCGACGCGGGGATCGTCGTCGGTGACATGACCCCGGTCGACGTCACCGGTGAGACGACCGTCATCATCAAGATGACCAAGGCGATGCAGGACGCGTTCGTCACGAGCGACCACTACCGCTGCGGCTTCGGCTTCGGCCCGGTCTGAGCGGCGAAACACAATCGTGCGAGAGCGCGGCTCCCCTCCCCGGGGCGCCGCGCTTTCGTTTTGTCGCGGCGACCCAGGACCTACTCGTACAGCCCGAGCTTCTGGCGGAGCTCGTAAGCGATGTCGCTCACGGCGAACGCGTAGATCTCGCGCTCGCGCTCGTCGGTGTCCTCGTCGTCGCCCGGGAGCGTTCGCGCCGTATCCAGCGCGACGGCGAGGGGCCCGGCGAGGAGGGCGCCCGCGCGGATGGCGGCGCGCTCGACCGCCCTCACGAAGACGCCGATGTCGGCGCGCGCCCCGGCCGCGTCGAAGGCGATCACGGCCTCTTCGAGCGCGGCTTCGTCGGCGCCGTCGAGGTTCTTGGTGACCCCCGGCAAGAGGAGGTCGACGAGACGCCGCAGGCGCTCGGGGACAGGCGTGTCGGGCACGGCGACCACGACCGCGGCTACGAAGCACGCGGCGAGATCGTCGAGGTCGGCGCACAGCCGAACGAGGCGATGCTCTGGGCGCTGCAGGGCGAGGTGGTGGCCGGCCAAGAACGAGAGCTCGCCGAGGCTGCGACCGCGGAGCGCGCCGGCCCCCACCACCGTCGTCGGCAGCTCGCGCAGCACCGCCGTCATCGCGAGCGTGCTCGCCTCGTCCAGGTACACGCGGGGGACGGGGACCGAGAGCGCCTTGGCCGCCCACGCGAGCGAGCGAGCCGCCGTCACCGTGCTCGTCTCCGGATCGACCAGCTGGGCCTCGTCGAGGCGAGGTAGCTTGCCCGCCCGGCGCGCGACGTCGGTCATCGCAGCGGCGAGCGCGCCGCCCGCCGCCCGGAAGATATCCGCCACCGGCTCGACCATCGATTCGTCCACCCCGGGCTCGATCGCGCTGCGGAGCGTGGGCCAATCACCCTCGCCGAGGACGCCCCGCGGGCGCTCGGCCATCACGTGCGCGCCGAGCACGGCGCGCGCGCGATCCGAGGCGGCGCCGAGGCGCGCCAAGACCGCGGCGACGTCGGCCGCGCGCTCGAGCCGCTCGGTCCGCATGAGGAGGTCGAAGAGCCCTGCGTGAATCTCGGGTCGCCGGGGATCGAGCGATGCAGCAAGAGAGAGGTGGCCGATGGCGCGGTCGAGCTCGCCCGTCGCTTGGGCGAGGGCCGCCGCCTTGGCGCGCACCAAGGGCTCTCGAGGGTGGGCGCGCACCGCGATCTCGAACGCCTCGAGCGCGCCCGTCGGATCCTCGAGGTGGTCTTCGAGGAGCAGGCCGAGGCGGCGCCCGATCTCGTGCTCGATCACGTGGCGCAAGTCGAGGTCGTCGATCCGCTCGAGCCGCTCGAGCATCCGGCGATACGCGCCCTCGAGCTCGCTCCACTCTTGCCGCTCGGCGAGCAGCTCGCTCAAGAGCGCGAGCGGCTCGAGCTGCGCCGGGTTGGCCTCGAGAGCCGCTTCGAGGATGTCGAGCGCCTCGTCCTCACGCTTGTGCTCTTTGACGAGCTCCTTGGCGAGCGCGAAGAGCTGCTCGGCTCGGGCGTCGTCGGCGCTCTCGAGGTCGGCGAGGCGGCGTCGAAGCGCGAGCGCGTCATCGGTTCGGCCCTCACGTCGTGCCAGCTCGTAGAGCAGGCGCACCGCCTCGAGGTCGTCGGGGGTGAGGGCCGCGGCCTGCTCGAGCGCCTCTCGCGCGCGGAGGACGTCGCCCACGTCTTCGAGCCACGCGGTGGCGAATACCACGAGCGCGGCGGAGGTCTCGGTCGGGTCCTCGAGGCGACCGAGGATCTTTTGCTGGATGGCGTAGGCCGCGCGGTGATCTTTTTCGCCGAAGTAGAGGCCGAGCAACGTCTTCATCACGTTGTCGGACGCAGCCATCGACGGATCGAGCCCGAGGCCCTTCTCGAAGCTCGCGATCGCCTCGCGCGGCTTGCCCTGGCGAAGCTTCACCTCGCCGATCCGAACGTAGATGTGGGCGCGATCGGCGTCGTTGCCATCGGCGCTCGCGGCGAGCGCCAGCGCCTTGCGGTAGCGGCCGAGCGCATCCTCGTCGTGCCCCCCCTGCGCGAGCTCGTCAGCCTCGGCGATCACCTGCTTCGCCGTCGGGGGTGGCGGCGCCGATGGGGTCGGAGGCGGGACCGATGGCGCCGGCGGCGGCGCCGAGAACGGGGGCGGGGGCGGCGGCGACGGCTCGGGGGCCGGTACCGGCGGCGGCTCGGGCGAGGCCGCCGGAGGCTCGGGCGACGGCTCCGCGCCCCCTTCGTCCGGGCTATCGGAGCCTGGCGAATCGGCGCGTGCCACCTCGAGAGGCGACCCGTCGCCTTGCAAGACGACGAACGAATCGGCCGGCCCGCCGTACGTCATCGCCGCGACGGCGCCGATGACGTCGACCCCGTCACGCGCGACCTCGTAGAGGTCGGCCGCGGTCGCGCCCGCGCGCGGATCGGCGCCGTCGAGCGCCTCGAGCAACGCCTTCGTGAACGGCGAGCACGCCGCGGCGTCCAGCTCGTTCGATTGCGACATCTTGCGGACGGCGATGATGACCTCGGCGCCCGTCTCCTTTTGCGCGGCGCGAGCGAGCCGCGCGACCTCAGTCGGCTCGAACGCGTCGGCGTCGGGATCGATGCGCAGATCGAGCAGCGCCAGGACCTGCCCCTCCAACCCCTCGGAGAGGGCGCCGAGCACGTCGACGAGCGCGTCCCCCGTCTCGGGGTGCTCGGGATCCAACAGCAGCAGGAGCTCGCCGTCCGCCCGCATCGCGCGCGCCGACACGTAGAGGAGAGCTTGGCCCCACGTGCCACGGCCGGCGGCGAGAGCCTCGTCGATCTGCGCCGCGAGATCGTCGCGCGCGTCGAGATCGCGGAGCGTGAACGCGGCGTCGGCCTGACCCAGCCGCTCGCGCACGGCGTCCGTATCGAGCGTGCCCTGGCCCCCTCGAATCTGCGAGGTCAGCGCCGTGCAGGCGAGGAACGCGACGCGATCTTGCGGCCTGGTCTCGGCGGCACCGAGCGCTTCGCTCAAGCCTACTTCTCCTGGCCGTTCATGCAGCCTTCGACGCCGATCGCCTCTTCGCTGCTGATGAAGCAGACGTTGTCGGTGAAGTCGAGCAGGCACTGCGCGTACTTCTCACGCGACCCGCTGCACTCCGCCTCGACCTCGGTCACCTCACCGTCGTCCTCGGGCAGGCCCTGCGCACAGCCGCTCGCTTCGGCCTCTTCGGCGACCTCGTCGCACACGTTCTCGCAACCGCCGATGAGGACGGCCAGACCCAGGCCGACGACGACTCGAACCGCTCGCATGGGGGCAGAACGTAGACGATCCGCGGGGCGCGACGCCAGAGGATGGGGAAGAGACGGGCCCCCGGCTAGGCGGGCCGGACAGCCACCGACCGATTCACACCAGAAGCTGGTGGATTTCGGGCGAGACCGAGCGGTGCCAAGGCGCGGGCGAGGAGCGCGCGGAACGTACTTCCTGTACGTGAGCACGCACCGCAGACCGCAACGCCGGCAGCGCGAAGGGATCGTCCGAAAGCGGCCAGCTTCTCAGGGGGGGCAGTCGGCGGCGCAGGCGGCCTGCGTCTCCTGGAAAGCCTTCGGGTCGCAGAGGGCCGCGCCCTGTTCGAGCATGCAGTTGGCGCACTGCTCCTCGACCTCCGTGCACTCGTCGCCCGTGTCGCCACCCCCGGAGCCACCCTCGCCGGCGGTGGGGCAGCGCCCCAGCTCGTCGGCGAGCTCGTCACACTTGGTCCCGCAACCCCAGGCCGCGAGCCCGACGACCAAGAGGGCCGCCCCCACCCGCGCCGCGCCGGAAGCGCGCCCGAGCGACAACCTCATGGCGTGACGTCCTGGCACTCCGAGTTGCAGGCCGTGAGGGCCGCGAGCTCACCCTGCGGGTCGCAGAGGTCCTCGTTCGAGTCGAGCAAGCAGCCGGCGCACTTGTCCTCCGAGTCCGAGCAGTCGTCCTCGATCTCCTCTTGGTCGCCGCCGCCCCCCTGCCCTGTTCCGCACTTCGATCGCTCCGTGGCGAGCTCCTCACACTTGTTGCCGCACGCCACCCCGAGCCCCACGAGGAGCACCGCGACGGCCAGAATCCGAACGTTCCACGAGGTCATGAGCAGTCGTCCCATCGAGGCCGGCATCCTAGTCAGAAGAACGGGGGTTAGGCCCGTGTTTTTCGTGCCCCCGCCACCAGATCGAGCAACGCGTCACCGTTCGCCGGCCTCTCCGCGGCCGGAGCGAGGCAACGTGCGACGATGGCGCCGAGCCCTCCCGGATCGCCGAGCGCGTCCAGCACGTCTTCGAGCGCCCGACCGAAGCCGTAGACGTCGTCGCGCGGCGACGCCGGCTCGCCCGCGAGGCGCTCGGGCGAGACGTAGCCGGCGCTCCCGCCGCCGGATGCGGCCCCGACGGCGCGCGCGATCCCGAAGTCGGCGAGGAG
>CALKVR010000546.1 GCA_938004815.1 uncultured Polyangiaceae bacterium
ACCGAGCACGGAACGGCCGCGCACCCCGCTCCGCACCGAGCGCCGAACGGCCACTCGTACGACCAGCTCCCCGAGCCCTCGTCGCTCGATCTCGGGCGCGAGCCGCTCCCGAACGCGCCGCCGGCGTTCGCCATCCGCGCCGTGCTGAAGCTGCGCCGCGCGATGCAGCGTCTGACCGACGCCCTGGGCCCCCCGGAGCTCGCCATGTTCGACACCGTCACCGGCGTCGGCAAGACCGCCCTCCTCGGCGCGGTCGCTCGCTACCGCATCCCCGACTTGCTCGAGTCCGGCCCCCTCACCGCCGAGCAGATCGCCGAGCGCGCCGGGCTCGACGCCGACGCCGTGCACCGCACGCTCCGCGCGCTCGCGCCTCTCGGCATCTTTCGGCTGCGCTCGGACGGCGCCTTCGAGAACACGCGCCTGTCGCGCACGCTCCGTGGCGGCACGCTGCAGCGCATCCGCGAGCTCGCGATCCACTACGCGTCGGGCTCGCACATGGCGGCCTGGGGCGACTTCTCGCGCACCCTCGCGACCGGGCGCGCCGCGTTCGACCGCGTCCACGGCGCGACGGTGTGGGACTGGTTCGAGAAGCACCCCGACGAGCGCGAGATGTTCGCGCACGTGATGATGGGCCTCACCCTCCAGGACGCGCCCGTCATCGCCACCGTCTACCCGTGGCGCGACGTGAAGAGGGTGTGCGACGTCGGCGGCGGGCGCGGCTCGCTGCTCTCCGAGCTCTTGGTCCGGCACCCCCACCTCCAGGGCGTGCTCTGCGACTCGCGCGGCGTCCTCGACTCGGCCGAGCGTCTGCTCACCGCCCGCAACGTGCGCGAGCGCGTCGAGCTCGCGGCCGGCGACTTCTTCGAGCGCGTGCCGAGCGGGTGTGACGCCTACGTCCTCAAGAACATCTTGCACGACTGGGACGACACGAGCTGCCGCACGATCCTCCACACCATCCGCGACGCGTGCGACGAGGGCGCAAAGCTCGTCATCAGCGAGTCGATCGTCGAGCGCAACTCCAAGCACCTGCTCGGCACCGTCGCCGATCTGCACATGATGACGATCTGCTCGAACGGCCGCGAGCGCGGGGTCGAAGAGATCCGGGCCCTCCTCGCCGATGGCGGCTTCCGCCTGGGGCGGGTCTTCGAGTACCCCACGATGAGCGTGCTCGAGGGCATCGCCGTCTGATCCGTGCCCGATCGAAGGGTGATTTCTCTCGCCCCCGCGGTATGAAGCGGACGCCGTGAGAATCACCACCGCGCTCCTTCCCCTCCCCTTCGTCGCCCTCACCCTCCTCGCCGCGGCCTGCGCCAAGACGTCCGGCGGCGGCGGCGAGGGCGGGGACAACGCTTCTGGCGGGGCCGGCGGCGGCGCCGCCCAGTGCGAGGACCAACCGTGCGGCGCCCCCTGCGCGACGTGCGACGAGCCGCCCTGCAACCAGGTCTGCGACGGCAACGGCGAGTGCCGGAGCGACTACAACGTCACGTGCTCAGTGTGCCCGGACGGGGAGATCGACTCGCCGAGCACGGGCGACGACTGTCCCTACGTCGATCTCGTCTGCGAGTACTCGGGCACGGGCGAGCAAGGGTTTCATGCCTGCCGCGACAAGGACATTTGCACCATCAACGGCTGGGCCGACGCCGACAGCGAGGTGGGCAACGACTGCTACTACTGGGATGCGAACGCCACCTGCCCGATGGTGTTCCCCCAGCACGGCAGCCCGTGCGGCATGCCCGAAGACTACGGCGACCTCTGCGACTACGGCGGCGGCAACTTCTGCGCCTGCACGAGCTGCCTGAGCGGAACGTGCGGCGGCTCGTACACCTGGGCTTGCGTGGGCCCGCCGCCCGAGCCCTGTCCGACCGAGGCGCCCCTTCTGGGTCACGCGTGCGTCGACGAGGGTCTCTCGTGCCTCTACGGCGCCGAGTGGCTGGAGATCGAGCCCGACAACGGTGCCAACCTCCTCAGCACGTGTCGCGCATGCGAGGCGGGGATATGGGTCGCACGCGAGACGCTGGCCGAGTGCTACTGAACCGCCATCTATCCGGTGTGACCGAACAATCTTATCTCGAACATCCGGCTCGCTCCCGCGCCACCGCCGACTACCATCCGTAGGTGATGTCCCCTCGAGCCTCTTTCTTCGCCCTCGCCGTGCCGTGTCTTCTCGCCCTCGCCGGGGCGGCCGCGTGCGGCGACGAGTCCGGCAGCGGGGGTGACGACGGCAGCGGGGGTGACGACACGAAGAGCACGTCGGAGGCGACGACGACCGACGCGACGACCGACGCCAGCTCTTCGGATGCGTCGTCCTCGAGCGGCGGCGTCGACCCATGCGAGGGGCTCGCCCCGGTATCGTTCACGAACGACGTCGCGCCGATCTTCGTGCAGCGCTGCGCGACCACCGGCTGTCACGTGGGCACGCTCGCCGACGGCGGGCTCGATCTCTCCGACGGCAACGCGCACGGCGACGCCGTCAACGTCGCGACCAAGAGCTGCGGCGGCGATCGCACGCGGGTCATCCCCAGCGATCCCAGCGAGAGCTACCTCCACGACAAGATCCACGGCGTGGACCTCTGCGGCACCAGCAAGAAGATGCCTCCATCGGGCAAGCCGCAGCTCACCGACGAGCAGAAGCAGGTGATCACGGCGTGGATCTGCGGCGGCGCGCTCGACGACTGAGGCGCCCCCCCCCGCACGCTACTGGGTCATCGCCCCCAGCGACGGCGCAGCGAGCACGGGCCGCGGCTTGCCGCCCTGGTGCTTGACGTACTCCATCGTCACCGCCTGGGCGGCCGGGACGAGGGTCGCCATGTCGGCCCCCGCGCTCGAGACCATCGCACCGCTCGCGAGCGTGTACGCGTCGGTCGCGGCCGACGTGAACCCCGGGTCCGCGCCGCTCATCGAGACGTCGAAGCCCGACACCTGCGCGAGGACGGTGTTGTTGCCGGCGTGGACCGGCCCCCAGCCCGCGCCGACCCAGTTGTTCTCGAACGACGCCACGCCGGCGGTCTGGCCGTCGCGCGCTCCGAGCATCACCACCTGCCGGACATCGGTCGGCTCGACAGCGCTGTAGAAGATGTTGTTCGTCGCCTGGAGCTGCTCCTCGTTGGTCGAGAGCTCGAACACCTCGACGGTGTCCCAGTCGCTCGCGCCCTGGTTCTTCACCACCAGCGTGTTCTGGTAGAAGTGCAGCGTGCCCTTGCGGTAGTCGCCGAAGAGCCCGCTGTCGCCGCCGTAGTGGATCATCGACCCGCCCGGCATGTCGCTGCGGATCATGACGTTTCCGTAGACATACGTCTCGTGAAAGCTCGGCATGGCGACGGTGTCGGCCTTGGCCTCTTGCGCGTCGACGAGGTCGATGAGGTGTCCGCCGTCCTCGATCCAGTTGTAGCGGATGACGACGCCGGCCGAGCGCTCCTTGATGTTGGCACCGAGCACCCCGTACTGCCCTGCACGCGGCTCGCCCATGTAATTGTACTGGTACGTGACGCCGTTGGCCTCGATGTAGGTGTTGTGGTGATACCAGTCGGTGAGGCTGCCGTTCTGGAGGATACGGTTGCCCTCGACCAGCACGCGCTCGGTCATGTCGACACCGCCGCCGGTGCCGCCGAAGATGCCGTTGTTGTTGTCATGGATATGGCAGCCGCGGATCGTCAAGTCGTCGGCGCGCTGAATGAAGATGCCGGCCGCGCTGTTGGCGTACGACTGCACCTGGCCGGCCTTGTCGGTGAAGGTCATCTCGGGGGACGCGTTCCTGATCTCGAGCGCCTCGATGAGGATGTGGGCCGGTTGCTCGGCGTAGGGCTTCGCGTTCGGGTGCCCGACGACGATGAGGCCGCGCACCTGATGGCCATTGAAGGGGAAGTCGAGGGTCGGCCGCGTGGTCGCGTTCTGACCGTCGATGACGGGCAGCTGGCCCTCGGGGCCGGCGACGCCGCAGATGCGGATGGGCTGCTCCTGGGTCCCCACGCCGCCGATCATGAGCTTCTCGTGGTAGGCCTGCTCGCGCCAGAACACGCGCACGGTGTCGCCGGCAACGAGAGACTCGAACGGCACATCACCCAGGTTTTCGTATGCCCTGCCCGGACCGACCTGGTAATCGGTCCCAGAGCCCACGTGGGTGCAATCGACCGCAGACGGGGCCACGGGCGCCACCGGGCTCTGCTTGGGGAGCTTGATGCGGGAGCGCTTCTTCAGCCTGAGGGCGGCTTGATCGGAGGCGACCTCGTCGGCCCCCGGCGTGGTCTCGTCGCTATCGGTCTCCCCCTCGTCACCCACGGCGCCGACCGTCCCACAACCCGCGGCGGCGACCGCGACCATGCTCACCAACCACGCACGCAAAGAATTTCGCTTCACTGCTCACGACCCTTCTGCTGATGCTGATTCGCGCGGAGATCTCGGTGTGCTGTGACCACGAGTCTCGACAAGGCGATTCGCCTCAGGCAAGGTCGGTGCCGAACGACAAAACGAATCGAGGACCGCCTTTTTGCGACGATTCGCCTCGTCGGAGGCGAATCGTCACGGCGGTCCTCGTAGCCTCGAGACCTCTATCGAGGCTCCGAGGCAACAATCACGAAATGGTCAGCGCTTGCCGGCCACCGCGCGCAGCCCATAGCGCTGCAGCAATCGATGCAGGTGAATGCGATCCATCCCCGCGCGCCGCGCGGCCTGGCTCACGTTGCCATTCGACCAGGTGAGGAGCGCGGTGAGGTAGGCTCGGTCGAATGCCTCGACCACCGCCTCTTTGGACTCTCGGAACGAGACGTCCAGATTGATCGCGGGCGTGGCGGTAGGGGCCACCACGCGATAGGTGCCGCTCTTGGTCGGCGGCGCGTTCTTCAAGACGGTCGCCCGCTCGACGTAGTTGCGCAGCTCGCGCACGTTGCCCGGCCATTGGTGCGACGCGAGGTCCGCGAGGACCTCGGGCGTGAAGAGGGCCTGTGCGTCGGGGACGCCGGTGGCGCGCGCGAACATCGCCACCAGCTCGGGGATGTCCTCGAGGCGCTCCCGGAGCGGGGGTACCTGCACCGACACCACCGACAGGCGATAGTAGAGGTCTTCGCGGAACCGGCGCTGGTTGACCTCGACCTCGAGCGACCGGTTGGTCGCCGCGATGACGCGTACGTCGATCTTGCGGGTGTGGGTCTCGCCCACCCGGCGGATCTCGCGTGACTCGAGCGCGCGCAGGAGCTTCGGCTGCACCTCGAGCGGCAGCTCGCCGATCTCGTCGAGGAAGAGCGTGCCCCCGTTCGCGGCCTCGAACGCGCCGATGCGATCCGTGTCGGCGCCGGTGAAGGCGCCGCGCGCGTGACCGAACAGCTCGCTCTCGACCAGGCTGGGGGCGATCGCGCCACCGTCGACGATGACCAACCGGCCGTCGCGACGGGGCCCGCGCTGGACGAGCTCGGTGGCGATGACCTCTTTGCCGGTGCCGCTCTCGCCTTGAATCAGGACCGTGGCGTCGGTCGCCGCGATCTGCTCCAAGAGCGCGAAGAGCTTGCGCATGGGGGCCGACCGCCCCCGCAGCGCGCCGAAGCTCGCGGCGACGGGCACGTCTTCTTCTGCTT
Source organism: uncultured Polyangiaceae bacterium (assembly GCA_938004815.1). Lineage (GTDB taxonomy): Bacteria > Myxococcota_A > Polyangia > Polyangiales > Polyangiaceae > Xiheicaenibacterium. The sequence continues at coordinate 5,565 of CALKVR010000546.1, forward strand.
GGGCGCCGGCCGCGCTGACGAGCAAACGCAATGCTTTGGCCCGAGCACCGACCGCAG
>CALKVR010000547.1 GCA_938004815.1 uncultured Polyangiaceae bacterium
GAGCCGATCGATCAGCGCGCCCTCGTCCGGAGACATCCGGATCTCTTCGGCGGCGTAGCCTGGGACGGAAACGCGACGCGTGACGCTTGGGCCGCACGAGAGAAGTGCGAAGGCGAGGGCGACCATCGAAAGTGGCAGCGCTGCGTTTGCCGGCGTCATCGCGCGAATCGTAACACGAAGAATAGGCCGTGTTTCGGATCCGGCCCGCCCGGTAGCCGCAAACGATGGCCTTGGGTGCGCGGACGTGGCTCCGATATGTCGCCGCGAACGTCCGCGCGCTACGGGTGCGTAGAGGCCTCACGCAGGAGCAGCTCGGGGAGCGAGCCGGCATCGAGCCGCGCTACGTCCAGGACGTCGAACGCGCTCGCACGAACCTGTCCTTCGCCGTCTTCGTCGCTCTCGCGAACGCGCTCGACGTCGTACCCGCGCGGTTGCTGCGCCCGGCAGAGATGCCGCCCGCGCGGCCTGGCCGACCGCGGACGTCGACACGGGCCACCGCCCGTGGTGGGCGTCGTCCGACTGGTCGGACGTAGATTAGCCTTTGGCGATCGGAGCCATCTTCTCGCCGATCTTCGCTTCGGTATACTCGCGGGGTTTTGAACCGCTCCGCGAACCAGGTGCTCCGAACCGGCGTCGGGGCAGCCTCGCAGCTTGGACTCTTCCCGAAGACCGGCGACGCTGCGTCCGTCGCTGAGGTTCGCGCAGGGATCCGCGACGCCGCCGATGGGACGCCGGAGAGGCTTCGGCCGGCGCTTGCACGAAGCTTCTGCGCCCGGGCGATGGCTCGCTACTGGGAGCTGCGTCACGCGCGCCGAGGTCGAGTCCTTCGTCCGTTCCCCGAGGCGACGAAGCTACGAGCTTCTGCCGAGGCCCCCGCAGTTGCGCTCGCGGATCTCGCGGCGACGCTGCCGGTTGACCAAGCCGCGTACCTGATCGGAAGCGCCTACGCCGCGATCCTCCCGCAGGATGTCCGAGCGCGCCAGGGAGTCTTCTACACACCGCCGCCCCTTGTGGAACGCCTCATGGATCAAGCGGCCGCGGCCGGCGTTGACTGGGCGACCGCTCACGTTCTAGACCCAGCCTGCGGCGGCGGTGCGTTCCTCGGCCCCGTGGCATCGCGCATGTGCGGCGCACTCGCTCGGTGTGATCGCCGGGTGGTCGTCCGCAACGTCGCTGCGCGGCTCCGAGGGATCGAGATCGACGGCTTCGCTGCGTGGCTCTCTCACGTCTTCCTGGAAGCGACGCTCTACGAGCTGCTCGGGGGGTCGCGTATCGACACGTCGCCGTGTCTCGACGTGGCGGACGCGCTGTCGCGGCCGGAGCCGGGCTCGTTCGATCTCGTGATCGGAAACCCTCCGTACGGTCGCGTCGCGCTGAGCGCCGCTCAACGCGAGACCTTTCGGCGCGGGCTCTACGGTCATGCGAACCTCTACGGCGTCTTCCTCGATCTCGGGATCCGGAAGGCGAAGCTCGGCGGTGTGGTTGCGTACGTCACTCCTACGAGCTTCCTCGGTGGTGAGTACTTCAAGAACCTGCGAGCGCTGCTGAGCGCGGAGGCGAATCCGGTCTCGCTCGATCTCGTTCAGGAGCGGTCCGGCGTCTTCGATGGCGTGTTGCAGGAGACGTTGCTGACTGTATGCCGACGCGGCGAAGCCGCTCGATCGCCGGTGCTCCACTTCGTCGAGGCGCAGGAGCAAGCCGCGAGGTACGAGCACGTTGGCAGAGTGGAGTTGCCGGCCGGCGGCGATGCCCCGTGGATCCTCCCGCGCGCGAAAGCCAACGTGGCGCTCGCGCAACGCCTTCGGTCGATGCCAGCCCGGTTGAAGGACTGGGGCTACCGTGTGAGCACGGGACCGCTCGTCTGGAACCGCCACAAGGACCAGTTGCGCTCGCGCGCCGACGGCGGAGCGGTGCCACTCATCTGGGCGGAGTCGATCGGAACCGACGGCATCTTCGGTTTTCGCGCTACGCGGCGCAACCACGCACCCTACTTCGCGCCGAAAAAGCAGGACGGTTGGCTACTCGTGCGAGAACCTTGCGTGCTCGTCCAGCGGACGACCTCGAAGGAACAGCCGCGCCGCCTCATCGCGGCGGAGCTACCGCGCGCATTCCTGGACCAGCATCCCGCGGTCACGGTCGAAAATCACATCAACATGCTGGTCGCCGAAGGCTCTCCGGCCATCGACACGCGAACACTCGCCGCGTTTCTGAACAGCAGCGCCGCCGATCAGGCTTTCCGATGTCTGAGCGGCAGCGTTGCTGTTTCTGCCTACGAACTGGAGGCCCTTCCGCTCCCCAGCGTAGAAGCGGCGCGTGGTGTGACGACGTTGCTCGAAGGTGGCGCGTCTCGGATCGAGATCGAGCGCGCGTGGACGCGCCTCTACGATCAGGGTCATGGGTAACGGCACCGGCGCGTTGCTCTCGCGGGCGGAGATTCAGGTGCGCCTCCAGGACATCTTCCCGGAGGGCTCGGCATCGCGCGGCTACTGCACGCGCGAGATGGCCGCCTCCACCGTCTACGTCGCGCTGTACATGGGTGCCATCGAGGGCAGCGGCACGATGTTCGGGCCGAAGCAGATCACGAAGTTCAGCGATGAGCAGGCGGGCCTAACCAGCTCGGCGGAGCGGCTTCTATACGTCGCCGAATCCCAGAAGACGGGCTACGTTGGGCGCGGCGCAGCCTGGTACGCCGACAACACGAGGGAGCCGATCCGCGACGAGACGCTCCGCAAGGGCTTCATGAGCGTCGGGGCAGTCGTCGAAGACAAGTTCCTTCCCACCACATCGCCGAAGCCTCGCTACGCCCTCGCCAAGGATTTCGCGGCGCTGTTCGATCCCGCGCTGACGGGCACCGCGCTCACGACGGCGATCGAGCAGTGGCGGGACAACCACCTTTCCGGAGCGGCGAGGGCTCGGCTTCAGATTGTTCGCGCCGGGAGGACGCGCGACCCCGGCGGGATCTCCGTCGCCCTTCCGAACGGGAACACGATCCGCATGGCCTCCGGCGACAGCTCAACCATCACAAAGCACGTCATCGAGGAATTCGCCCCGCGGTTCCTCGCGGATCCGGCGATCGTTTGGGTGAGCGAGAGCGGGAACAAGGTCGTGACGCGTGACGATCTTCTCGCCAAGTCGTTCAACCTCGTGATCGATCCGGCGCGCAACCTCCCCGATGTCATCATGGCCGACGTCGAACCGAACGCGTTCTTGCTCGTGTTCGTCGAGGTCGTGGCAACCGATGGGCCGATCTCGGAGGATCGTCGTAAGGAGCTGTTTCGGCTCGCCGCCGAGGCCGACCTGACGGCGCATCAAGTCGCGTTCGTGACGGCGTACCTCGACCGCGACGGCTCCCCGCTGAAGAGAAACCTCCCGGACCTCGCCTGGAACTCCTTCGTGTGGGTCGCCTCCGAGCCAGACAACATCATCGGGCTGTACCAAGGCACCGGGCAGGCGCCGCGGCTCTCGGCGTTGCTCGGGCGTGGCACCAAGTAGCGAGATGGATCGGCTCACCGCCCCGGTGGGATCCGCGCGTGGTCAAGCGTGCCGTCGGCGCGAAGGAAGTCCGCGTGCGCGGCCCAGAACCACGCATCCGTGCCGGGGCTTCCCTCGTACACGACGCCGCAAAGCGCGAGCGCGCCCCACGCCGGACGAATACACCGGCGCCACTGACGCCGCCCGTGGGGCCCAGCGGTGGCAGACCTTCGACGTACTCGAACACCTGCCGCTCGCCGCGCTCGTCAGCGATCACAAATCCACGCTCGCTTGCGGAGACAACGAAGTCACTGAACCCGTCCAGCGCCAGGCGCACTCCGCGCGGCTCAGTCTCGTGGCGCCGGTGCAGTCCGGGGAAGCCGAAGAAGGCGACGGAGTCACCCTGCTGCGCGCGAGCGAGCGGGATCGTGGCCCGGAGGGAAACCTTTCCGATGCTGCGCTCATCGAATCCGCGCGGGACCTCGATCGTGGCGACGTCGAGCGCACGACTCTCGTCAATGATGCGCCAGTGCGTAATGTCCGTGGGGTTCTGGCCGTTCGGCGCGCCGAGTGCGGCCACAAGCTTCCCGCGGTAACCCTCGACGACATGGCGCGCGGTCAGAAGAAATCGCGCTGTGTCCGTTCGGAGTAGCACTGCCGTCCCTTGGTCCACGATGCACGCCGGGTCGTGCAGACCCACCGCGGGATCGAGCAGCAGGATCGAGAGCACGTGCGGCTGCGCAGCTGCGATCAGCGCGTGAAAGTGCAGATCGTACCGTTCGGGGTGGACGCTGAACGCAGGCGTTCCGGCTCGACGCCGCCTTCGTTTACTGGGCTTCCCTGCGCGGCGCGCCTTGCGCTTCCTGATCCGTGACGTCGGTTGGGTCGACGAGACCATGCAGGGAGAGTCGCATAGCTCCGCGACGCAGTCTTGGTGGACGTCACGCGCTCTCGCTACCGCTTGGGTGAACCCTTCTGCTTGCCTTCGGCTTCGTCGAGCCCCTTCGTTAGCAGTACGCGCACGACGTCCGCCCGAGTAAACGTCATCCCAGGCGAAGCCTCTTCCAAGCGCTTCGCCTGTCGATCGAGCCGCTTCACGAGGTCGGCCGGGAGCCGGAAGGCTACTTGCTGTGTCTCCGCCATCGCTTCGTCCTCTGCCAAGGTTTCCGCCCATTCCACCGCACCCGCGGGACCCACAAGCTCCGGGTGCTCCTTCTTGATCCGATCGAGCCGTTGCCGCGCGAGCGCGACCGCGGCCCAGTCGATCCGCTTCGTCACGCGGCCGTCATCCGGGCGACTTGGGTAGCCACGAAGGGCTTGCCCGCCCGCGAGCGAAACCCTCGGCGCGTCAGCTCGCCCGCGACCGCCCGAAGGGAAAGCCCCGCGGCACGCAGCGCGCGAGCCTGTTCGAGCACGGCTTGTTCGGCTGGCTCTTCGACGATGCGGACGCCGTCGACATCGACGCGGAAGCCGTAGGGCGCGTCCCCGCCGATGTACTCGCCGCACGCCGCCTTGTGCTGCATGGCTTGGGCGGTTCGTTCGCCGATGGCCTCGCGCTCCCACTGGCTCACGGAACCAAGCACGTTGAGCACGAGGCGACCCGCGGCGCTGCGCGTGTCGATTTGCTCGCCGACGGAGAGCAAGGCCCAGCGGCCAGCGGCGAAGAACTTCTCGACGAGCGTTCCGAGGTCGCAAACGGAGCGGGTAAGCCGATCGAGCTTCACCACCAGGAGCGCTTCCGCCTGGCCCTTGCGGAGCATGTCGAGGGCGCGGTTCAGTCCCGGCCGATCGAGCGTCTTCGCCGACACGCCCGCGTCAACGACGACGTCCACCAAGTCGAGATCGTAGAGCGCCGCGTACGCCTCGATCTTCGCGCGCTGCGCGTCGAGGCTGACGCCCTTCTCGGCCTGCTTGTCGAGTGACACACGGCAGTAGGCGACGGTCCGCGTTCTCATGGGACCTATCGTAACCCATCGTAAACCAATGTCAACCAATCGCTACGGGTCTAGCCGCACGTTCTGGTGAAGGCTGTTGCGATAGTGGTCGTAGACCCCTTGGCGAGCGGCCTGGTAGGCGCTGGTCTCAGACGCGAAGATCCGGCTCGCCCCCGCCGAGTACACGGGCGCATGTGACCGCGCCTCGCCCCCGGCCTGCGCCCAGGTGACGGCCCAGCCGCCATCCTCCGGCGGCGTGTCCGATGCGAAAGGCTCCGCCCTTGCGTCGCATGGGTACGTCGAGATCGTGACCGCGGCGAGGATGGTGTTACCGGTGGGATCGGTGACGGAGAGTCTGTAGGTGGGCATCGGTCGTGACCTCCAAGAGCCGGCCACTGTAACATCGGGTCCCCGCCGTTACGGATTCTGCCCGTCCTTCGAGCAGTCCTCTCCCATTGGACTCGCGATCGCGACGTCCCGGAGAAGCGTGAACACGACGCTCGATGGCTGAGGCGAAGCCCCGGCGATCGACGCGCCGCTATGTCTTGAGCTTGTTCGCACGAGCGAACGCGCAGCCGCCGTGCCTTCGGCACCGGTGCTCGTCGCGTGGACAGCCGTAGGTCAAATCCGAGCCGCCCTCCTTCTTCGCGACGTACCAGGCGCCGCCCGCGTCACTGCTGAAAACGCGCACGCGTGCAGCCCCGAACTTCCGCCACAGCTCGTCACCCCGCGCGGTCGTCGGCCGCGAGGCATCTTCCGGAAAGGAAACGAGCGCGTGCACGTGTGGCGCGCCGCTCTGATGACCCTCGATGGTGAAGGCCACCGTCAGGTGCCCGCCTGCTTCACGGGCGAGCGCATCGAGCCACGAGCGAAGCCGGCCTCGTGCAGTCGACCACGACACGTCCTGAAACCTGAACGTCAGGGTGACGAACCAGTGCCACGGCGCGAAGTTGTGGACGAACGCCCCGGCCCTCAGCCAGCGATGCCAAGCTGCCGTCCCGCGCCGAGGCCCCGACCGCTGCACCTTCGGAGGGAGCGCCATCGCCACCGCGTTGAGCGGCGCCGAGAGAGCAGCGCTCGGCTTGGCCGCGATCCACGGCGCCGAACACGTGTTCGCGGGGCTCGCGCTCGGGTCGCCGCAAGGCGCGTCAGGCGGCAAGACGCACCTCCGCGGCGATGCGCACGGCCGTATACATCGGGTGTATCGGGCCCGCGCAACCAAATGCTCGAGGCCGCCGACGGCGGCCTCTTCGCATTTTGTCGCGCGGGCAGGCTTCGGCCGACCCTGTACTCCGTGCACTACGACGGACGACGACGTCAGGCCAGCGTGACCGCGCCTGACGCGGGCACGTGTTACTCAGCCCAAGCCGGTTTTACGCCGTCTTTCCGACCCGGCCTGTAGTTCTGCGGCACGTACGGGACCGGGTACTTGGTCTCGTTGTCGACGAGCAGCGCTACCCGGATGATGTTGAAGCTATCCGCGCGCTCGGGGACGGGCAGGTAGTCGACGGGCTCGAGCACGCCCGCCTCCCACAGGGTTCGGAACGCCGTCTCGGTGTCGGCCGCGGTTGTCCGATGTCGTTGGGCCGCCCGGCGAGGAGCGCAAAGACGATCTGGCCGACGGCGGACAGGTCGGACGCGGGACCGATGAGCGCCGACTCGCCGGGCAGTCCGTCTCCCGATCGATGCCCGCGTCGAAGATCTCGGTCAGGTGCTCGCTCTCGATGTCCGCCGGTGACCACGGCCTCGAGCGCGAAACGCTCGCGCAAGACCGGGTCGGTCACGAGTTGCGCCAGCATCACCTTGAGCGCGCGGCGCCGCCGCGTGCCGCGGTGCACGACCTCGTAGACGACACCCATCCCGCCGGCCGAGAGAGGTCGGGATGATCTCGTACGCGTTCGCGAAGACGGTGCCCGGCCTGAGGGTCATCGCGGTGCCGAGGAGTGTACCTTATTCTTGGATTCTTGGTTCTTGGCCTGGTGGGGATTGCCGCCGAGTAAGCGGCGGCTTCCGACCGAAATCTTGACCATGCCCTCTGCCGAGGAGCGGGCGTACTTCTAGGTCATGCCATCCATCCGTCCGTCGGCATACCGAACCATGAGCCGCCCGGCGCGCCGTGGGCTCCGCCCGCGAGGCTTGACCCGCTGGCTACTCTCGCTCGCGCCGCTGGCGGTGGCATCGTTCGCGAACGCTGACGAGCGGCCCGACTTCAACGCGTACGCGGATGCCGAGCCGCTCCCGGTCACGGCCGCCGTCCCGCGGAAGAGCGCCTTCTCTGTACCGTCGGTCCACGTTGCTTCACGCGACGAGCAACGCGGCGTCCCCAGCTTCCTCTGGGCGATCCGAGACCAGATCGCTCCTCCCGGGACCTCCGCGGCCGGTGTGCCTCTCGCTGCGCTCTCACCCGAGCAGGCTGCCAAGCTCCACTTGACGGAGCACGCCGAGAGCTACGGTCTTTCCGCGGACGCTCTCGCGACCGCCGGCGTCGTCCGGGTGCTCGACGTCGGACGCGGAGGGATCATCGTCGTCTTTCAGCAGCGCGTCGGGGGGGTCGATCTGTTCCACAACAAGATCAAGATCCTGATGAACCGCGATCTCGATCTCGTTGCCATCGGGGGCAATCTCCACGCTGCCGCCGTTCCGAGCCCGCAGGTTGCGCCGTTTCGCCGGACGCCGGCGGACGCACTGGCCATAGCCTTCAACGACCTGTTCGCGGCCTCGCTGGGCGCCGCTGACTTCATCGACACCAAGCAGACGCAAGGTGACTACCAATACTTCGAGCTCGCCAAGACACCGGCCGCCACCTCGACCGGCGTTCGCTTCGCCCGGCGGTTACGCGTCAAGCGCGTGTACTTCCCGATGCCGGATCGGATCGTGCCGGCCCATTACCTGGAGGTCCTCGGCCGGTCCCCGTCGAGGAGAGCCTCCGACGGCTACGCCTACGTCGTCGCCGCGGACGACGGCCGCTTGCTCCATCGCGAGAACCTCATCCACACGGACACCTTCAACTGTCGGGTGTGGGCCGACGCGACGGGCGACAAGCGTCCTCTCGATGGGCCGCTCGCGGACACCACGCCCTACCCCTTTCCGGCGCCCAATGGCAGCTACCCGGGCTTCGTCCTCCCGTCTCTCGTGGCGATTGACGGCTTCAACGTCTCGATGGACCCGTGGCTGCCCGCGGGCGCAACGGAGACCCTGGGCAACAACGTCGACGCTTACACCGACGATGACACACCCAACGGCTTCTCCGCTGGCGACACACGCGCCTTCACCACCTCGGCGAGCACGTTCGATCTCTTGTACGACGTGACGGCCGCTCCGCAATCGAGCGTGCTTCAGAGTCAGGCAGCGGTGACCCAGTTGTTCTACACGAACAACTGGCTTCACGACTGGTGGTACGACTCGGGCTTCGACGAGGCGGGTGGCAACGCTCAGATGGACAACTTTGGGCGCGGAGGGATCGAGGGGGACCCGCTCCACGCGCAGGCGCAGGAGGGACCGTCGCTCTATCGCAACAACGCGTACATGTACGCGGGGGCGGATGGCGAGTCCCCGCAAATGCGGATGTACCTGTGGCATGGGGCGGGAGCACAGCTGACCATCGACCCGGGCAACCTTTCCTTCGCCATGGTGATGGCGGACTTCCCTCCCTTCGTCTTCAGTACGAGCGCAAGCGTCGTACTCGCCGACGACGGCGCGTCGCCGGACACGGGCGATGGCTGCGAGCCGATCGTGAACGACGTCAGCGGACGGATCGCGCTCGTCCGTGAAGGCCCCTGTTTCTACAAGCAGCAGGCGGCCAACGCGCAGGACGCCGGCGCGGTCGGGGTGATCCTGGTCGGCCCTGCTGGTTCGCCGGTCTTCTTGGTTGACACCGATCAGGTGCCGGCGGTGATCACCATTCCCATGGTCGCGGTCACGCAGAGCGACGGCGCCGCGATCGAGGCCACCGTGCTCTCCGGACCCACCACCGCGACCCTGGCCTCCGTGGACCCCGTCGACTCGACCATCGACAACTCCATCATCGCTCATGAGTTTGGTCACCTGCTCCACTTCCGCACGGTCGCTTGTTTCTCTCAGGCTTGCGGCGCCGAGAGCGAAGGCTTTGGCGATTTCCTCGCCCTGATGCTGGCGGCCCGACCTGGGGATGACCTGGCGGGAGCGTTTTCCTTCGCCCAGTACTCTGCCGTGCAGTGGCCCGACGCCGCGTACTTTGGCCTCCGCCGCTTCCCGTTCTCGGTGGACTTCACGAAGAAACCGCTCACGTTTAAGCACATCACCAACGGTGAGCCGATGC
>CALKVR010000548.1 GCA_938004815.1 uncultured Polyangiaceae bacterium
GTCTCCCTTGAAGCCCACACAGGTTCGCAGCCGCGTGGCGTCATTGCGATGATCGTCGGGATCCAGGGCGTCGCAGTCGGGGAAGGCCTTCAGCGCCCGTGCCGCCAGGTCGAACGCAAAGCGGCTGGTCAGGCCCGCACCGCAGGCACTCTCGGTTCGCCGGCGCACCTTGCCGTCCGGCGCGCCGCGCTCCGCCGCCTGGGTCACGTTGGGCGTCCGCGAGAGCGCGCTCGAGGCGCACCGTCGCCACCGGCTCTACGACGCGGTCGCCCCCATCGCAGAGAGCGTGCTTCGCGTGCGCAGCGACCTCCTCGATCTCGACGTCGCGCCGCACCGACACGCGCACGGCGACCTCAAGATATCGAACCTCCTCTTCGACGACGCGGGGGTAGGGGTCACCCTGGTCGATCTCGACACGCTCGCCCGCATGCCGTGGCTCTTCGAAATGGGCGACGCCTTGAGGAGCTGGTGCAACCCGCACGGCGAGGATATCGAGTCGCCCGCCGTCGACGAGGTCGTGTTCGAGGCGGCGCTGACCGGGTGGGCCCGCGGCGCCGCCGGCCGGGTCGCGCTCGATCGCGTCGACAGCGAGCGCGTCGGCGACGGCCTGCGGACGATCGCGGTCGAGCTCGCGGTGCGGTTTCTCACCGACGCGCTCGAAGAGACGTATTTCGGGTGGAACGAGCGCCGCTTCGCGACCCGAGGCGATCACAACCTGGCGCGGGCTCTCGGCCAGTGGCGCCTGGCCGAGAGCGCGCGCGCCTCTGCGAGCGCGCTGGCGGCGGTCGCGCGCCGCGCCCTGCGAGCCGATCAGTAGCCGCCCTCGACGCCCAGGCTCGGGATCGTGACCGGCCCCAGGGTGGTTCGCTGGCAGCGCTCGGCGATCACCACCGGGGCGATGCTGTTCGGGTCGGACGCGAGCTCGTACGCGCATTCCTCGCCGATCTCCTCCGCCGCGAGGAAGGTGTTGGCGACCTCCGCCACCAGCGCGATCCACCCCGTCTGGCCCAGCGTCCAGCGTTTCTCGAAGCGCCAGTCGAGGCGATAGAACGCGTCGAGCCGGTCTTTGACCACGAGGCGACCGTCGAGGTCGTCTTTGATGAGCGGAGAGCCCGAGTAGAACAGGTTGCGGAGCCCGCCGAAGAAGCCGGCCCCGAAGTCGAACGAGAAGGCGGCGCTCCCCACGTGCGTCCGATCGAAACCGGACGGAACCGTCAGCGTGCCTGCCGTCCGCTCGGACCGGCCGAGCGAGTAGGCGAGCGTCATCCCCAGGCCATGCCGCAGGCGCCGGCGGACCGATAGCTCGAGCCCCGTCGACGTGCCGAGGTAGCGCTGGTCGAAACGTCCGAACCCGTCGGGGAACCCCTCGCCGGAGAGCGGCGACGTGCCCAGCGCGTCGTTGATCGAGAAGAACCCGACGCGGTAGCCGATGGCCTTGAGGGTCCAGATCGACTCGAGCGGGTCCGTAGCCTGTCCGATTCGATCGGGCTCGATCTCGAGGCCCCCGCTCGTGTGGAACGCGCGCTGGAGCCCGCCCTGATCCAGCCCGGGCCGAAAGCCCGGCCCGGCCACGATGAAGCTCGGCATTTGCGACGCGAGCCCGGCGTTGGCGAGGAGCGAGAGCCCGCGAACGATCTCGAGGTCGGAGCCGAGCGAGGGATCGACCGAGGCCGCGCTCTCGTTCCCCGAGGCGTAGACGTCGGTGCGCAGGCCAGGAACCATCGACAAACGGTCGCCGAGCCGGAGCGGGACGACGGCCCAGGCCCCCATGACGACGTCCGTGCGCGGGCGGAAGAAGTCGACGAACCCGTCTTCGGCGCCGCGCGCGAGGTCGAACGCGTACTCGTCGGCGACGACGTCGAAGCCGGCCCGGAGCGCGACCGTGTCCGAGAAGTCGTGCCGCAGCGTCGCCCGCGTCTGGAGCATGCGGTCGATGACCTCGCGATCCTGGTTCAGGCCGGTCTGGTCCCATCCGAGGACGACGTCGAACCTGACGTCGCTGTCGTCCGAGAGCCGTTGGTCGAGCCGAAGGTTCACGCGGTGGAACGTGGTGTCGAAGAGACGGATGTCGTCGCCGCCCTTTTGTTTCTCGGCGAGGTAGTCGTGCGCGCCGAACCCGAAGATCGAGATCCGGGTCCCGGGCGAGGTCTCGTAAGAGACGCGGCCCGCGTAGTCGCCGTACGCGAGCGAGGTGGACGACTGCGCCGCCGTGAAGAGCCAGCCGGCATACGACACCCGGCCCGCCACCATCACGGCGCCGCGCGCGTCGTCGAACGGAACCTCCAAGAACACGCCCGTGTCCACCGCCCGCAGGCTGCCCTCCACCGTGACCCGGTCCCGCGGCGGGGCAAGGGTGCCGTGCAGGCGCTCGGGTCGAAATCAAACGCGCCGGGGGC
>CALKVR010000549.1 GCA_938004815.1 uncultured Polyangiaceae bacterium
CGCCGTAGCCCCAGCCGGGCAGCGTCAAGAACTGCGGGGCCGAGCACGGGTCGGTGCACACGACCTCGGCCGCGCACTCGTCGTCGGCGCAGTCGATGAGCCCGTCGAAGTCGTTGTCGGTGTTGTCGTTGCAGCTCTCTTTGGGCGTGCAGCTCGACACGACGATGTTGCAGAAGGGGTTGCAGATCAGCGACCCGCCCGAGAAGCCGAAGTCGATGCAGGTCTTGCCGCCGTAGTCGTCGCCCTCGCACGTCTCGCCCGGCTCGATCACCGCGTTGCCGCAGGTGTTCATCGAGCTGCCGGTCGACGAGGTCGTGCCGGACGTCGTGGCGGTGGTGCTCGCCGAAGTCGACGACGCGGTCGACGTGCTCGACGCGGTGGTCGCCGTCGTCGATGCGGACGACGAGTCCGCCGACGAGCTCGTGGTCGGCGCACCGCCGCTGCCACCGCCGCCCTCACCGTCCTGCTCTTCGGTGGCGCAGGCGGTGATGCCGGCGACCCCCATGAACACCACCAACGTAGGATAGTATCGTACTCGACGAAGGATGCTCATAAGCCGTCTCCCGGGGCGCGCGCGCGCAAGTTTATCAGAGTGCCGTACCATCCGACCAGGGTCGTCCGTCGCAGGATCACGCAACAAGCCCTGCTGTATGCCCAGAAGGTTGCGCGCCATGCCTGAAAAGATCTGAAGCGGGTCCAAAAGATTGGCCAGGCCACATTCGCAGCTGGGCGTTCGAGAGCCTGCTCATGCTTTTACCCTTCGGGCTCGTTGCGCTAAGAGACCCCTGTCGACTTTTCGACAGGTCCCCACACGGGTTCACCATGCTCAGGTATCGCGCCGACCTTCGCACCCTCGCCTTCTGCGGCGTGTTCTTCGGCTTGGTCGCGGTGCAGTGGCTGCTGCCCCAGCACTCGCTGCTCGCCGGTTGGGATGCGAGCCCGGCGACGTGGGCGATCGGCGGCGCGCTCTTTACCCTGACGTGCTTCTTTTCGTTCTTCTGCGCGGTCGCGACACACAACACCGTGCACTCGCCCGTCTTCACGACCCGCGCGGCGAACCGTGTGTTTCAGACGATCCTCACGACCACGTACGGCCACCCGGTGAGCGCGTACGTGCCCGGCCACAACCTCAGCCATCACAAGCACACGCAGACGCGGCGCGACGTGATGCGCACGAGCAAGGCGCGGTTCCGCTGGAACCTGCTCAACGGCCTGTTCTTCATGGTGATGGTCGGGCCGTCGATCATGCGAGGCGAGTCGCAGTACTTCAAATCGATCAAGACGCGCCTGCCCGGCTGGTACCGCCAGATGCGCATCGAGCAGGCGTTCTTGTTCGGCTGCTACATCGTCCTCGCCATCATCGACTGGCAAAAGTTCCTCGTGTTCGTGTTCATCCCGCACAAGTACGCGGCGTGGGGGATCATCACGATGAACCTGCTGCAGCACGACGGCGCCGACCAGGACAGCGAGTGGAACCACTCGCGCAACTTCGTCGGCAAGCTCGTCAACTGGTTCACGTTCAACAACGGCTACCACACGATCCACCACATGCACCCGGGCCTGCACTGGAGCCTCCTCCCCGAGGCCCACGCCCGTGAGGTCGCGCCGCACATCCACCCCGCGCTCGACCAGAGGTCGCTCGCGGCGTACGTCTTCCGCACCTTCATCTGGCCGGGCAAGCGCATGCGCTACGACGGCACGCCCGTCGTCCTCCCCGCCGAGGGCCCGGACGAGGACTGGATCCCGGCGCCCGAGGACACGAAAGACGACCTCGGCGCGATGGCGCCGGCGTGACCGAGCGGTTCGACCCCTCGGGCCCGGCCGCGTACGACGGCATCTACGGCCTGCCGCACGGGCCGAATGACGCGCATGTCATTTTGATCCCTGCGCCCTGGGAGCCGACGACGTCGTACCGCAAGGGCACGCGCGGCGGCCCCGCCGCCATCCTCGAGGCGAGCCGGCAGGTCGATCTCTTCGATCGCGACACCGGCCGTCCCTACGAAGCCGGCATCGCGATGCTCTCGGTCGATCCCGATCTCCTCGCGTGGAACGCCGAGGCCTCGGCCGTCGCGCAGCCGGTGATCGACGCGGGCGGGGCCGGAGACGACCCCGCCCTGCTCGCCAAGCTCGCGCGGACGAACGAGCTCTCGCTCGCGCTCGACGAGCGCATCGAGCAGATCGCCGACCGCTGGCTCGACGCCGGCAAGCTCGTAGGGCTCGTGGGCGGCGATCACGCGAGCCCGTTCGGCCTCATCCGCGCCGTCGCGCGTCGCCACCCGGGCCTCGGCGTGCTCCACATCGACGCCCACGCCGATCTCCGCGAGGCCTACGAGGGCTTCGCCTGCTCGCACGCGTCGATCATGTTCAACGTCCACGCGCGCATCCCCGAGGTCGCCAAGATCGTGCAGGTCGCGATCCGCGATTTTTCGGAAGAGGAGCACGAGCTGGCCGAAAGCTCCCCGCGGATCGCGTCGTTCTACGACGCCGACATCGCGCGCCGCCTCTTCGACGGCGAGCCGTTCAACGACATCTGCCAGGAGATCGCCGAGAGCCTCCCCGAAGTCGTCTACGTCTCGTTCGACATCGACGGCCTCGACCCTTCCCTCTGCCCCAACACCGGCACCCCCGTACCGGGCGGCCTCGGCTTTCGCGAAGCGTGCGCGATCCTCTCGGCGGTCGTCCGGTCGGGCCGCAAGATCATCGGGTTCGACCTCAACGAGGTCGCGGGCGAGCACGAGTGGGACGCGATCGTCGGGGCGCGGATGCTCTACAAGCTGATCGGCTACGCGGTGAAGAGCGAGACGAATACGCAACAGGCGACAGGCGATTGACAATCAACAATCCCTGCCCGCGCCCCGCATCAGCTCACTCGCTGACGAGCAGTGCGCACGGAGGCTCCCAGGATGGCTGTCAGTTGGCGGGCCTCATCGATTTCGGTGGAGAGCGCTCGTCCCGCAAGACCTGATCGGCTCAGCAACTGCAGCCAGTACGCAGACTCTCTCGTTTCCTTCGCCGCGAGACTAGCCTTGTGCGCGAAGTCTGCGCGGCTCTCGGCGGCCCGCGCCTCCTCGTAGTTGGCGCCGGCGCTCGTCGCAGACCGGACCAGTTGCAAGGCGATGTGCCGACCGACCGTGTCACGCCTCACCGTCCGATGAACTTCCATGCAGGTGAGCGCCAGTTTCAGCAGCCGCTCTGCAATGTTGGTACCCACCCGCATCGGACGCGGGCCTCCTGTCGTCTCGTGGCTCACATAGTGATATCGACCCGACGCGCCGCCAGTTGCTTCGTCGAGTGCAGATTCTCGGGCCGCGTCGCGAGTTGTTGGTTGTGAATCGCCTGTCGCCTGTTGTGTATTCTCTTGGTGACCGCCCCCGCCCTCGATCTTTGCCGCTTCATCGACGCGTCGCCTACGCC
>CALKVR010000550.1 GCA_938004815.1 uncultured Polyangiaceae bacterium
CACGGCCACCAACACACCGGTGCCGCCAACCGCCACGGCGACTACGGCAGCTACCTCGACGCCGTCGGCAGAGCCGACGCCTTCGTGGGCGCGGTCATCCGCGAGAGCGACGCCGCGCGCGCACGTGGGGTCGAGACGATGATCATCGTCACCGCTGACCACGGCCGGTCCAACGACTTCAAGCACCACGGTCGGGACTATCCGGAGTCGGCGCGCAACTGGCTCGTCGCCGCCGGCGGGCCCGTGCCCGCGTCGGGCTACGTATCGCTCGAGTCACCGCGCGCGCTGCGCGACATCGCGCCCACCATCGCGGCCGTGGCGGGGGTCGAGCTCGAAATGACGGAGACGTCGGGGTCGGTCATTCGAGAGCTTGCGCCCATGTGTGCGCCGGCCGGTGGGTGACTCCGAGCGCACGTGAGCCGCGCTGCCGCCATCGGACTGACCGGCCGGGAGAGCCGCGACTGGTTGAGCGGTCCCATTCCCTCGTCGTTCGCGCTCACCGCCGAGGGAGAGAGGCCACCTCTCGCCTCTTGGTGGCCAAGCACTTCGGGGGCTGGGCGGTGGGGGCAAGGGCCGCAAAGAGACGGTGAGGCTCATGACGTCGGGGTGCGAGCCGGGCGGGGATCCGACCGAGGTCGCAGCCATCGTCGAGCGCTCCGACGCCGTACGGCTCGCCAGGCCCACCGACACGCTCGCCGACTGGAGCAAGGCGAACCCGGGCAAGCCGATCAACTTCGACATCACCGGCGGCGGGTACACCGCGGTGATGCGACCGCGCTGAGAGAGCGCCGATCACGCCGAAGCGAGTCGGCGACTCAGGGCAGCTTGTAGCCGGGCTTGCCCTTGGAGTGGCTCATCGAGCGGAGGAGGCCGCGGGCCTCGTCGCGAACCTGGGGCGAGGCGCTCTTCTTCAGGCTCATCATGACGAGGACGTGATCACTGTCGGCGTCCATGTCGAACCAGATGATCTCGCCGGGCTCGCCGTCGAGCTCGGCGGTGCAGCGCCCGGCGAGCGCTGGGAACTTGTTCTTGCCGACGGCGACGACCTTGGGCTCGCCGGCGGGCGCGACGTTCTTGCCTTTCATCGGCGCGGCGGTGGAGCGCTTGCCGACCATGTCGCAGCTGCCCTTGGCGCCGCCGATCCCGCGGGTCATGTAGACGGCGGATTGGTCGGCGCTGAACGCGAGGTACTCGCCGCCGTTGATCATGTTCGACTTCCACCCCTCGGGAGCCTGGAGCTTGTACTCCCAGTTCACGCCGGTGAGGACGCCGGGCTTGAGGTTGGCGGCGGCAGGTGGCTCGCCGGTGAGAAAGGCCTCGAAGTCTTCGGCGCCGTCGGCGGGCGCAGCAGCCGCCGATGCCGCAGCGGCGGGCGCCGTCGACGCGGCGGCGGTCGGCGCGGCCGAGGCGGCGCTCTTGGCGGTGGCCGGTTGCGACGACTTCTGCGGCTTGGTCGAGCTCTCGGCCTTGGCGCTGGTCGCGTCGCCCTTGGGCTCGCTGGGCGGGCACGCCGTCAAGAACAGGAATAGCCCACACGCCCCGAGAGAGATCGTCTTCATGGCGGTCACCTATCACGCTCGCCGGGGCGGCTGAAGGCAGCACGCTTCGCGGCCGCGGCCGCCCCGTCTGCTTCGGCGGCGGCCTCGGCCTCGAGCCCGGCCTCGGCTTGGGCCAGCGCGTCGGTGTCGCTCGCGACGTCGATGCGCTGATTGGCTCGCTCTTGGCGCGCGCGGTTGATCTCGAGCGAGAGCTTGCGCGCGTCCTGTGCGCCGATCTGGACGATCTCGCCGTCGCCGTGCTCGATCTCGACGACCTCGCCGGGCCCCGGCACGTACGCCCACTTGCCGCCGACCCCACGCCGGAGCCCCCAGCCGCCGAACTTGGTCCAGTCGTAGTCGACGACCTTGCACGATTTGATTCGGTCGAGCGGGATGCGCGGGCCCCAGAGCCCGTACTTCACGTTGACCTCGCTGTCGGTGACGATGGTGCGCAAGACGGCGAACGTCACCGCGAGCCCCGCGAACAGAAAGCCGAGCGCGGCGATGGCGCCGATCACGAACGGCAGCGGAGGTCGCGTTCACGAAGCCGATGAAGACGGCGAGCGCCCAGCAGAACGGGGCCCAGACACCGAGGATCGCGGCCATCGACCGCGAGACGCGCTTGTCGGTGTGGCGCACGTTGGCGCCCGCCACCATGTACTCGGACTCGAACTGGTCAGCCATCGGCCCTCTCCCGCCCTGCTCGGGCGCCCCGGACCGGCCGATCCTACGCCAACCAGATACCATCGGTAGATGCGTCCGTTGGTCCTCCTTGGTTGTTCGCTCCTGGTCGGCTGCTCGCCCAGCGGCCCGGACGCGCCGCGGTCGGCGCCGAGCCCGTCGAGCGAGACGACCTCCAGCACGGCGCCGACCAGCGACGCGCCCAAGGCGGGCGCGCGTGTGTGCGCGCCCGTCGCGGCGTGCAACATGTTCGTGAGCTGCGCCCTCGCCGAGGAGATCCCCGGCTCGACCCCCGCGCGAATGCGGGTCCTCGCCTACGAGCACCATCCCAACCGCGTGGGCGAGACGTGGCCGATCTCCGAGACGTGTTGGGAGAAGGGCGGGCAGCGAACGTGCGCGCAGGCTCTCCAGTACGAGACGGCGGTGTGCACGCCGGTGCCGCCGGCGCAGCTCGAGCTCGACTACGCGTGCCGGATGGAGGGAGCGCGGTGCATCCAGGTTGAGCGCGCCGCGGCGGCGCCCGCGTCGTCGGACGCGACCCCCTCGCCCGACGTGATCGATTTCGAAGACCAGCTCGCGGGTGACGCGTCGGGCCCCGACGCATCGACGGTCTCGGCCAAGCCGAACTTCGTGCGCTACAAGAACGGCCGGTTCGGCTTTTCGCTCGACGTACCCGCGCCGTTCGCGGCCGATGCGCCGCCGGCGAACGGCGACGGCCAACGTTGGCGCATCCCTCGGCTCGTGGCGGTGGCGGCGTCGGGCATGCAGGCGATCCCCGAGATGGGGCCGTCGTGCGCAAACAGCAAGCACGTGCTGGCACACGCCGAAAACGCGACGTCCTGCTGGGCCACCGGCAAGCGCGACGGGTTCATCTTCTGGGAGCGCTACGTGGTCGCCGGGGGCACCGCGTACTCGCTCCGCTTTCAGTACGTCGAGGCGCTGAAAGAGAAGATGGACCCGATCGTCACGCGCATGAACAAGTCGTGGGCGTTCTGATCGGGCCCGCTCAGCGCTCGCGGGCGCCGAGCGACCGCGGACACAACCGGAGGGGTGCGGTCCTGATCCTGACGGTTCCGTCCGCACATCCAGCCGCTGTTGCGACTGCTTGATCTCACGATGGCGATCTCACGCGACTTTTGCTCGATGAGCGGCGGCCCCGGGCGGCGTCTCGGACGGAACCGCGGGCGACGGTCGCATCCGCGGTCGCAACCGCGCCGATCAAGACTTGAAGGCCCTGGTTGTGACCG
>CALKVR010000551.1 GCA_938004815.1 uncultured Polyangiaceae bacterium
ACGCCGTGCTCCTCCGCGGCGGCAAAGAGGCGGCGCGCTCGAACCAAGCGCTCGGTGAGCTCGTCCGCCGCGCGCTCGCGAGCGCCGGGCTCCCCGAGGACGCGGCCCTCGTCGTGCCCGCCACGGACCGCGAACAGATGAAGCACCTGCTGGGGCTCACCGGCAAGGTCGACCTGGCGATCCCGCGGGGCGGGCAGGGGCTCATCCGCTTCGTGGCCGAGAACGCGCGTGTCCCCGTGGTCGAGCACTACCACGGCGTCTGCCACCTCTACGTCGACGAGAGCGCCGATCACGACATGGCCGAGCGGCTCGTCGAGAACGCCAAGCTCTCGCGCGTCTCGGTGTGCAACGCGCTCGAGTGCCTGCTCGTGCACGAGCGTGAGGCGGCCGGCTTCTTGCCGCGCCTCGGCCGCCTCGTCGCGGCGGGGCGCCTCGAGGTCCGCGGCGACGACGCGGCCCGTGCGCTCGTCCCCGGCGCGATACGCGCCACCGACCAGGATTGGGGTCACGAATTTCTCGCGCCCGTTCTCGCGGTGCGGGTGGTCGCGTCGATGGAAGCCGCGCTCGAGCACATCGCTCGGTTCGGCTCGAGGCACACCGAAGCCATCTGCACGCCTTCGTGGGCGCACGGTCAGCGGTTCTTGCGCGAAGTGGACGCGAGCTGCGTGCTGGTGAACGCGTCGACGCGGTTCAACGACGGCGGCGAGCTCGGGCTCGGGGCCGAAGTAGGGATCTCGACGTCCAAGGTGCACGCCTACGGGCCCATGGGCCTCGAGCACCTGACGACGCTCAAATGGATTGCGCACGGAGACGGTCACGTTCGGTAGGGCTCTGCCGTCGGTGCGGGCGGTTAGGTTTCTGGAGGTCAGGTTGGCGAAGCGATCGGATAAGGACGGCGGGTCGGCTACGAAGGGGCGCCCCGGCGAGACCAAGCGAAAGGCCCCGAGCGCCGGTGCGCGCACCGAGAAGCCGCGCATCAAGGTCACGCACTCGGAGGCTCCCGCGGCCGGCCCGCCCGGCAAGCAGAAGCGCGCGCCCCGCGGGGGCGCGCCTGGCCGCGGTCGGGACGAAATCGAGAAGCGCACGGCGCGGGCGCGCGACACCGTCCGCTCGCTGGGGGCCCGCCCCGCCGCCAAGCGCCTCCCGCTCCCGCCGCAGAAGGCGCGCGAGGCGATCCCGCCCGAGCTGCGAGGGCCGGGCCCTCGCAAGCGGAGCGTTCCGCCGCCGGCGCCGTCGGACGAGGCCCGCCGCCGCGCCGTGGCGATCGCCGCCGCCGGTCTCGAGAAAAAGGCGATCGGCGTCGAGGTGCTCGACGTGACCGGTCGTGTCGACTACGCCGACTACCTCGTCATCATGACGGGAACGTCAGACCGCCACGTTCACGCCATCGCCATGGGGATCGAAGAGTCGCTCAGGCGCCTCAAGGTCTCGCCCCTCAGCGTCGAGGGGCTCTCGACCGCGAGCTGGGTGCTGATGGACTTCGACGACGTGGTGGTGCACGTCTTCCAAGAAGAGACACGCCGCCTCTACGATATCGAGGGGCTGTGGATGGACGCGAGCCGCGTGACGGTGGACGCGGGCTCCGGCGCGGAGCAGCCGGTCCTCTGAGGCCACCGCGCGGTTCGAGCCGGAGTCGGGTGTGAAGATCCTCGTCGTCGCGGTCGGGCGCGTGAAAGAGCGCGCGGTCAGGGCGGCGGTGGACGAGTACGTCGGGCGCATCAAGCACTACGCCCCGTTCCAGGAGATCGAGATCGAGGATGGCCCGCCCGACGCGGTGGCCGCCGCCGCGCGCCGGGCCGCGAAGAACGCGATGGTCGTCGCGCTCGACGCTTCGGGCAAAGGCTGCTCGAGCCGTGGCTTCGCCGACCTGGTCGAGCGCTGGGCGAGCCGGGGCAAGGGCGAGATCGCCTTCGTGATCGGCGGGCGCGAGGGGCTCTCGACGTCGTTCTTGGGCGAGGCGGCGTACGTGCTCTCGCTCTCGCAAATGACGCTCCCCCACCGGCTCGCGCGCCTCTTTCTCGTCGAGCAGATCTACCGCGCCTTGACGCTCCTCCGAGGCGAGCCCTACGGCTTGTAGACGATGGAGCGATCGAGCTTCGCGCTCCCGGCCTGGGCCGATCGAGACGCGGTCGACGACGCGATCGCCGCCGCCGGGCTTCGTCTGGCCGGCGTCCTGCCCATGGCGAGCGATGGCGTCCAGCTCGTAGCCCTGAGCCCCGATCGCCGGACCAAGGCGACGTTCGTCCGGCGCGTGCCGATCCGCTTCGAAGAAGCGGTCGTCGAGGGGGCCGAGGTCGAGCGGGTGGGCGGCGCGATCCGGGCAAGCTTGTCGCGGAGCGCCGAATGATGAAAGCGCGGCCGAGGCTCGCCGATCACGCGCTCGCGCGCCGCCACGTCCAGGGCGGCGAAGAGATCGTGGTGATCCATGACGCGCGCGACGGGTCGCTCTGCTCGCTCTCGCCCGAGGCGTTCGCCCTCGTCGCGTGCGCCGACGGGACGCGCGACCTCGAGGGGGTCGCGCTCGCGGCGTCGCGCCTGGGTGTCTACACCCGGCTCTCCGAGATCGGGTCGGTGCTCTCGGAGCTCGACGCGCTCGGTCTGCTCGACGAGGGGGTCGAGCCTGGTCCGATGCCGCGAGCGACCGCCGACCACTGGGAGGCACCGCCACCGGCCGAACGCGCCGCGCTCCCGCTGGAGCACCTGCCCGACTATCGATTTCGGTGCACCGGTTGTGGCCACTGCTGCCGGCAATACGGGTCGGTCGCCCTCACACAGGCAGACGTCGCGCGCGCCGAGAGAGCGGGCTTCACCGATGTCCCTGGTGATCGGGCCGGCGAGCGCACGTTCCTACCGCTCTACGGCGCGGTGCGTGCCGAGCGCGTGGTGATGACGATGGTCGACGGCGCCTGTCTCGAGCTCACGACCGACCGGCGGTGCGGTCTCGAGCTCCGAGGCGGTCCGCTCGCCAAGCCGGTCGGGTGTCGGAGCTACACGGCCACGCTCGTCGACGATGGCGAGAGCATCCGCGTGTCTGTCGCGGCGGAGTGTGACTGCGTCTTCGATAGCCGCTCGAGCGCCGAGGGCGATGTGCTCCTCGCCGGCAGGGCCGCCGCCGACGTGCCGGCCGGGCTGACCGTGCGCCGCCTCGGCGACGCCGTCTTGGTCGCGCCCGACCGATCGGTCTCGCGCACCGACTATGTCGCGTGGTCGCGCAGCGCGGCTGCCGGTGTGGCGGTGGACGATGTGCCGGGTCGAACGGCCGCGCTCGCAGCTGCGCTCGCCGCCGGTGATCTGGCGCCGTGGCCGTCGAGCCCCGCCGCGCCGGGCGCTCTCGCGGCAGCGGTGCGGGTCTTCGCGTCGACGATGGAGCGCGCGGCCGCCTCGGCCGAGAGCTGGCGGAGCGCGGCGGATCGCACGCGGGGCCTCCGTCGCTCCGTGGCCGACGCTGCGGCCGAGACGCCCGAGAC
>CALKVR010000552.1 GCA_938004815.1 uncultured Polyangiaceae bacterium
TCGGCCAGGCCGGTACGGCGAAACGCCTCCTCCGAGCACTCGACGATGAACGTGGAGCGACCCTCTTCGTACCGGTAGGCGTGCACCTGGAACAGACCGGCCGGCACCTCGCGGAAGTAGAACGTGAACGCGCCGAACGGGAACGTGGTGCCGAGCCAGACGAACCGGCTCTTGCGCCACTCGATCGAGGGCCCGAACGCGGCGGCGTGGTGGGTGCGAAACGCGCTCTGGATGCCGTCGGCGACCACGACCAGATCCGCGTCCCTGGCGCGCGCGTCGTCCGGCGCGACCTCGGTGAGAAACTCGATCTTCACGCCCAGCGCCAAGGCACGCCGCTGCAGGACCTCCAAGAGACCGGCCCGCGACACCCCGCTGAAGCCGTGGCCTGTCGAGGTGACGACTCGGCCGCCGAAGTGGACGTCGATGTCGTCCCAGTGGTGCAGCCGGCTCGTGATCTCGCGGTAGCTCTCGGCGTCGACGTCCTCGAGGTTCTCGAGCGTTTTGTCGGAGAAGACGACGCCGAAGCCGAACGTGTCGTCGGCGCGGTTGCGCTCGTAGACGACGACATCGGCGCTCGGGTCGCGCTTCTTCGTCAGGATCGCGAAGTAGAGGCCGGCGGGCCCGCCGCCGATGCAAGTGATGCGCATGGGAGCGACAGGCTCCTAGCCGATGGGCATTTCGAAGCCCAGCTCCTCGAGCGACACGCCGAGGAACCGCCGCGGTCGCACGTTGAACTGGGCGCTCAGGCCGTCGGCGCCACGCGCGACCGTGACGCCGATCTCGGGGCCGGCCGGCGGCGCCTTGTCGAAGAGCGCCCACGTCGCGGCCTCGAGGACCTGCTTGGCCTCACCGGCGTCGCTGTCGGGCGGGATCTTGCCGCAGATCGCGCGCGCGAACTGGACGAGGCGCGCGACGAACAGCTGGTCGACGAGCGAGATGGCGGGTGGCCGGTCTTCGGCCTGCGTGGTGGCCGAGTCGTACGTCTTCTTGTCGGGCTGGACGTAGGCGGTCGGAGCCGCGTGAACGTACGCGGCGTCGCTGTTCGGGGCCGACGCCAGCGCGAGCACGCCGATGCGCGAGAGCTCGCGCTGTGACTCGGTCGAGATGAAGGCCTGGGTCGGGATGGCGACGGGGACGCCGTCGTCCTCGACCTCACGGACGGGGAGGTTCTCGACCACGCCGTTCTTGGGGCCGGTGATGCGCGCCGGGAACCCGGTGTCGCGGAAGCTCTTGATGCAGATCGACGCGAGCGAGTACGCGGGCGGCGTCCACACGTACGCCTCGTGGTCCCCGGGGATCTCTTTGACGGTGGCTTCTTTCACGCGGGACGACTGCTTGTCGAAGGGCTGGCGACCGAGGGTGCCGTTGATCGCGAGGGCCACCCAGCGGAGCGATTGCTTGTTCGCGGTCGCCCGCCAAGGCGCGCGGTGCGGCGCGGTAAAGAGGTTCATCTTGCTGTCGAGCTTGTCGACCCGCGACAGATCGCCCACGCCGAGGAGCTGTTCGTTCGCGTTCACGAACACGGGACACGTCGCGTTCTCGGCGAGCTCGGCGAGCGCCTCGAGCTCGGCGAGGCTGCGCGCCGAGCCATCGACCTCGACGTCGACGATGGCGAAGCTGTACGGCGGGTCGGCGCCTTTCAGAGCGCGCGCGAGCGCGTCCGCGTAGCCGCCGTCGGAGGCGCCGATCGCCTCGAGCATCACGCCGGGGATGCGCGTCGACCGCTCGGCGAGGAACGCGAGCGCGCGGTAGGAGCGCTCGAGGCGCCGCACCTCCGGGTGCTGGAGGATCGCCCCGATCTGCGCGCCCAGCGCCTCTTCGACGAGGGGGATGCCCGTCTTGCCGCGACCCACCTTGGCGCGCCCGCCGAGCGCGACCTCCGAGATGATGCGGCCGATCTTGTTGCCGCCGTCGTCGCTCGGGCTCGGCGCCGCCGCGCTGCCCGCGTCGCCGCCGCCGCCGCCGGGGATGTCGACCATGTCGAGGATGTTGTCGAGCGCCGACCCCGAGCTCGCCTGTGGCGCTGGGGCGGCGGCCGGCCCCGCCTGCGGGAGAGGCGCGGACGGGGCGCGGGGAGCTCGACCGAGGACGTCGGCGGCGAGAGACGCGCTGCCCCAGAGGCGATCGAGCTGGCCTTGCGCTTGGTCCTCGGTGAGCTCGCCGGCTCGCAGCCGATCGAGCACGAGCTTGCCATCGAGGAGCGAGCGCACCAGGCCCACCTCCTGGACGAGGCCGTCGGGCCGAAAGCTCTTCAGGCTGGTGGGGCTGAGCTCGATCTTGGTGGGCTGGCCGCCCGAGAGGACGTTCGGCACCTCGATCCCGAGGCGCGGGCGGACCTTGGTGAAGACCGCGGCGGGCTCCGCCGGGTCGATGCGGATCGGGCTCGTCGGCGCGCTCGCGCCGAGGTTGGCGTCGTCGTTGGGCGTCAGCGCGGTGACGACCAGGACGCGCAGCGGAAGGATCGGCCCCTCGGAGACCTCGGCCGGGCCGTCGTCGTCGGCCTCGCCGGTCTGGAACTTCATCGAGCCGCCCAGGAAACCCTTGTCAGCCATGCGCGGGAGGATAGCGAACAGCACGGTCGGCTGGGGCCGAATCGCGTCAGTTCCGCTTGTCGCGCTTCTTGCGCTTGCGCTCGACGAACTCGCGGTATTGCGCCTGCTGCTCGGGGCTCAAGATTTCGAGGATCTCGGCGTCCATCTTGGCACGGGACTCGTCGAGCCCGCTGCGGCACGGCTTGAGCTCCTCGTCGCGGCGCCCCTCGGCGGCGCGGAGGATGGCCTCGATCTTCGAGACCTGTTCGTCGCTCAGCTCGAGCCGGCGGCGCATCGCCTCCATCCTCAGGTGCGCCC
>CALKVR010000553.1 GCA_938004815.1 uncultured Polyangiaceae bacterium
ATGGTGAGGGTCGTCGCGTCTTCGGCCGCGACGACCGCGATCGCGGGGTTCAGCGTGTTGTTGCCGAGCGGTCGCGGCGTGATCGCGATGTAGTTCGTGTCCCAGGTCGAGGTCGGCAAGAGCAGGCTCGCGTCGCTGATCTCACTGCGGCCACCTCCGAAGGGGATGATGTCGTAGGCGACCACGGGCGCGCTCGTGAAGACGCGGATCGCCTCGCCCGTGTTGTTCGTCCCGGCGACGCCGTCGGTCCAAGCCGCCGCTGCAGGGTCGGTCTCGGCCGCGGGCTCGGGGCAAACCGTCCCCATGAAGCCCGACTGGCTGTCCCGCAGGAACACGATCGCGACCTCACCCTCGGGCAGGGGCTGCCCCTGGCCGAGCGGGGTGTAGGTGAGGCCGGTGCCGACGCCGCTCGGCAGGTACGCGTACTGAGAGAGATCGAGCGGCGTGCCGTTCACCTCGCCCGAGATCGTGACCGGCGCGTTCCAGGTGTTGGCGATGAACATCGCGTGACACCCGCGACCGAACAGCGTCTGCGGGTTGTGGGGGTAGTAGTCGCAGCCGATGCTGCTCTTGTTGGCGACGGCCGCGTCGCACGCGGGCACGCACGCCGCCTCGGCGCAGCCTTGGTCGGGCGGGCAAGTCGAGACGAGCGCGCCGTTGCAGTCGACGATCGAGTGCAGGTCGGCCGAGCAGGTGAGGCCGCAGTTGCCGTTGCCACCGCCCCCGTCGTTGAACGCGCCCGTCGAGTCGCTCGTCGACGCCTGCTGCGAGCCGCTCGACGCGCTCGCCTGCCCGCCGCCGCCCGGCTCGTCGTCGCTGCCCGCCGAGCAGCCGTACGCCGACAGAACGCCCAGGGCACCCAAGCAAAGCCATCGATTCATTCGTCGAGCTTATCCGCGAACCAGGGCGGCCCGGAAGCTTGCCCGGCGGCTTTGGTGTAAGGTCCGCCGCCATGCTGGTCATGAAGTTCGGCGGCAGCTCGGTCGCGGACCGCGCACAAATCACGAAGGTGCTCGGCATCGTGCGCACCCTCGCGCCGCGGCGCCCCGTCGTGGTGTCGTCTGCCCACAAGGGGATCACCGACGCGCTCGTGCGCGCCGCCCGCGAAGCGGCCGCGGGGCGGCTCGACGCCGAGGCCGTGATCGGCCGGCAGCGAACGATCGCGAGCGAGCTGGGCTGCCCCCCCGACCTCTTGGAGCCGCTCTTTCGCGAGCTCTCCGATCTGCTTCGCGGCATTCACCTGGTGCGCGAGCTCTCGCCGCGCAGCCTCGACTACGTCTCGAGCTTCGGCGAGCGCTGGAGCGTCAGGGCCATCGCCGACTTCTTTCGCCGTGAGGGGCTCGCCGCGCGGGCTCACGACGTGTGGGATCTGGGCTTCATCACCGACGGCGCGTTCGGGGCTGCGCGCCCGCTCCCCGGCTTCTCCGAGCGCGCGAAGCGCGCCGTCGCCGCCCTGGCGCCGGGCGAGGTCCCGATCGTGACGGGGTTCGTCGGCAAGACCGAGAGCGGTGACATCACGACCGTGGGCCGCAACGGCAGTGATCTGACCGCGTCGCTGCTTGGCGCCGCGCTCGGCGTCGAAGAGGTGCAGATCTGGAGCGACACCGACGGCGTCATGACCGCCGATCCGAGCGTCGTGCCCGCCGCCCACAACATCCCCGAGATGCGCTTCGAAGAGGCGGCCGAGCTCGCCTACTTCGGCAGCCGCGTGCTCCACCCGGCGACCCTCGTGCCGGCGATGCAAGCGAAGATCCCGGTGCGCGTGCTGAACACGAATCGCCCCGAGCACCGGGGCACCGTCATCGCCAAGAGCGCCGAGAACCCGCGCGACGTGACGAGCATCGCCTACAAAGAGGGGCAGCTCGTCCTCACCATCACCTCTGCGTTGATGTTCGGCGAGAGCGGGTTCCTCGGTCGCGTCTTCGAGGTCTGCGCGCGCCAAGGCGTCGTCGTCGACGTGGTGACGACCTCCGAGGTGAGCGTCTCGATCACGGCCAACGCGGCCGAGCCCCTCGAGCGAGCCGCCGCCGAGCTCCGGCCCGTCGTCGAGGGCGAGGGGGGCGAGGTGCGCGTCGAGCGCGGGCGCAGCATCGTGGTCGTGGTCGGCCAGCACCTCGCGCGCCGGTCCGGCCTCGGTGCGGAGATCCTCGGAGCGATCGCGCGCGTCGGCGTGAACGTCGAGATGATCAGCCACGCCTTCGGGTCGATCAACCTCTCGCTCGTCGTCCGCGACGAAGACGTCGCCAAGACCGCGCTCGTGCTCCACGACGTCCTCTTCGAGAAGTGATGTCGGCGGACGACCGCGCCGGCCAGGGTCCGGGGGACCGCGAGAGGTGGGACGCGCGCTGGGCGAGCGCGTCTCACGCGGGGGAGACGCCGTCTGCCTTTCTGGTGCAGCACCAGCCGTACCTGCCGGCATCGGGCCGAGCGCTCGACGCCGCGGGCGGGGCGGGCCGGAACGCGCTGTGGCTCGCCGCGCGCGGGCTCGACGTCACCATCGCCGACATCTCGCCGGTGGGGCTCGCTCATGCGGCGGAGCGCGCGCGCGCGCGCGGGCTCGCGATCGAGACGGTTTGCGTGGACCTCGAAGCGGAGCCCCTGCCGGCGGGGCCGTGGGGGTGTGCACGCTGTACCTTCACCGGCCCCTCTTCGCCTCGGTCACCGAGGCGCTCGCGCCGCGCGGCGTCTTCGTCTTCGTGCAGCCGACCGCTCGAAACCTCGAGCGTCACCCCAAGCCTTCGCGCCGCTTCTTGCTGGAGCCGGGCGAGCTCGAGACGCTCGTGCCCCCTGCGCTCGAGGTGGTGGTGCTCGACGAGAGCTGGTCGGACGACGGTCACCACGAGGCGCGCCTCGTCGCGCGCCGACGAGCGGCTCCATGACGCCGCTGACCTGTCCGCGGTGCGAGGCGCCGCTCGAACGCCGCTCGGCCAAAGACCGAGTGAGCGGGGCCGACCTGAGCGCGCAGACGTGCCGGCGCTGCGGCGGCGCGTGGGTCCCCGCGGTGCCGCTCGAGCGGCTCTTTTCGTGGCTGGGCACCGAGAGCGAGCCGCGCGACGGCAAAGTACTGTGCCCAGCTTGCGGGGCCGTGGCACTCGAGGCGGCGGCGGGGGCGGCCGAGCACTTTGCATGCAGTGCCGGATGCGGGAGCTTCGTGGACGCGCAGTCGATGCTCGCGCTCTCTCACGAGCGGGCGAGACGTCTGGCTCGATTCGACCTGCCCGTCGAAGGCGGAGGCTATCGCGAGCCGCCTCGATCGACGCAGAGCGAGTCGGCGAGCTCGTGCGTCGGCTGCGCGCGGCCGCTCGGCGGTCCGGAGCTCTACGTCACGCGCTTCGGCCCGCAGTGCGCGCGGTGCCGAGCCAGCCTCGCCGTCCAGGTTCGCCTCGGCACGCGTCACCTCGCGGCGGAGACCACCGTTGGACCCAATGGCGAGCCCCTCGTCGTGTGCAGCGGCTGCCAGGCTGTCGTGCCCCCATCTCCATTCACCATGGGCGAGTGCGACCCGTGCTTCTTGCTTCGACGCCTCGAGCGTATTGCCGAGGACGCGCTCCTCGACGCCGCGGTGTCGCCGCGGCAGCGGCGCGCTCGCCGGTGGTACACGGAGACGGTCCGCCCGCTCGAGCGGACGTGGCGCCACCTCGAGCGCCGCCTACGCCGAGCGTGGCGACGCTTCGGGTAGGTCTCAGGGGAGCGCGCGATCGATCGCCGCGCGCATCTCTTGCACGGCCTTGGCCAGGCCCAGGAAGATCGAGTCGGCGACGATGCTGTGGCCGATGTTGACCTCGACGATGGCGGGGATCGCGACGACAGGGCCGACATTGTGGCGCGTGAGCCCGTGCCCGGCGGCCACCTCGAGCCCCGCGTCGGCGGCGAGCCGTGCGGCCCGCGCCAGGCGGTCGAGCTCTCGCTGGCGCTCCGCCTGCTTCCCGGGCTCGCACGCGTGGCAGTACTCGCCGGTGTGGAGCTCGACCTGCTTGGCGCCGAGCTCATGCGAGAGGCGGACGGCCTCGGGGTCGGGCGCGATGAACAGGCTGACCCGGGCGCCGATTCGGGCCGCCGCATCGACGAACCGTGAGACGGCCGCGCGCTGGCCCGCCACGTCGAGGCCGCCCTCGGTCGTGCGCTCTTGCCGGCGCTCGGGCACGAGCGTGATCGTATCGGGCACCACGCGCGTGGCGATCTCGAGCATCTCGTCGGTGGCGGCGCATTCGAGGTTCAAATGCGACGTGACCGACGCGCGAAGCCTGACGACATCGTCATCCGTGATATGGCGCCGGTCTTCACGGAGGTGCGCGGTGATGCCGTCGGCCCCCGCCGCCTCGCAGACGTGGGCCGCGAAGAGCGGGTCCGGGTAGCGCGTGCCCCGTGCGTTCCGTACGGTCGCGACGTGATCGACGTTGACGTGGAGTCGGACGGCCATGAGGCGGGGTGTAGCACGGGCCGACTGCAGGCGGCGGACAGG
>CALKVR010000554.1 GCA_938004815.1 uncultured Polyangiaceae bacterium
CGCGCCGTGGGGCCCGGCGAGGACGCTCGACGCCGTCACCATCGCGCTCATGTCGGTGTGGATGCTCTCGAGCTGCTTCACCCGCGCGGTGCGGCGGTTGATGGCCTCTTGCGCCATGCGCTCGACGATCTCGCCGACCTTGCGCGGCGTCTCCACGCCGAGCGCCTCTTCGAGGGCGACCGCCATGTCCCACGCGGTGTCGAACCGGTCGTCGGGGTCCTTGGACAGCGCCCGGATGACGATCTCGTCGACCGCGCGCGGCAGGTCGGGCACGACGAGGCTCGGCGGCGGGATGTCGTTCTTGACGATCTTGGTGAGGATCTCGCCCTCGTTCTCGCCGTCGAACAGGCGCTGCGCCGTCAGCGTCTCCCAGAGCACGACGCCTGCGGCGTAAACATCGACTCGCCTGTCGATCTTCCCGCCGTTGACCTGTTCGGGCGGCATGTACGCGAGCTTGCCCTTGATCTGCCCCTCGCGCGTGACCTGCGAGCGACCGACCGCCTTGGCGATCCCGAAGTCGAGCACCCGCGCGACCCCGTCGACACCGATCAGGACGTTCTGCGGAGACACGTCGCGATGAACCAGCTCGAGCGGCTCGCCGCGCTCGTTCTTCGCCTCGTGGGCGGCGTGGAGCCCGAACAGCGTACCGGTCGATATCGACGCCACCGCCCGCGGGGGGAGGCGCACACCCGAGACCCGGCAGGCGCGCAAGAGGCGCGCGAGCGACTCGCCCTCCACGTATTCCATGACCAAAAACAGCTCGTCCTCGAGCGCGACGACGTCGACGGTGGAGACGACGTTGGGGTGTTGCACGCGCGCCGCGAGCCGGGCCTCGTCGAGGAACATCGACACGAAGTCGGGGTCTTTCGCGTACTGCGGGTGCAGGCGCTTGATCGCCACGGTGCGCGAAAAGCCGACAGGCCCGAGGAGGCGCCCGAAATGCACCGTGGCCATCCCGCCCGAGGCGATCTCACCGTAGAGGGCGTAACGCCCAAGGACGCGGAGCGGGCGGGCATCCATGACCCGGGGGCAGAATAGAAGAGACCCTCCCCCCCGTCTCACCCGTAGTAGAGGTTAGCCCATGAACCGCGCGCCACGTCTCTCCGGCCCTTCGATGCTCGCTCTCGTGCTCGGCAGCGCATTGCTCGGCGGCATCGGGGCCGCCTGCTCGGAAGACCCGCCGAAGCCGATATCGGAGCCGAGCGCGACCCAGGCCGCGACCGGCAGCCAGGCCCCCGTCGCCTCCGCCGCGCCGCCGGCCTCGGCCCCGGCTTCTGCGGCCGCGACCAACGACCCGGCCCCATCGGCCGATCCGAGCGCGTCGGCCGCCGCCAGCGCCACCGCCGCCCCCGCCCCGACTTCCGTCGCGTCGGCGAAGCCGACGGCGTCTTCGGCGCCCACCACCACGA